>DAHXOQ010000281.1 GCA_027364815.1 Acidobacteriaceae bacterium
CCGTATGTGATCTCGGGATATTCCTTGGAGACGTTCCGCGAGCAACGGATGAACAGGCCATCGGAGAGCTTCATGATGTTCGCCTTATGAATGGCGTGGATCTTCTTGCGTCCGATTTTGCGGGCGTATTCAAAGGCCCATCGCGAGATGCGCATGGAGGCCTTTTCGGTGATGATCTTGATGGCTTCAACGACTCCGGGAACGACTTCATGCTCGATGCCTACATATTCGCCTTCAGTATTTTCACGGACGATGATGAGATCGATATTAGGGAATTTGGTTTCGAGTCCGGGAAGATTCTTGATGGGGCGAAAGTTTGCGAAGAGGTCGAATTTTTTGCGGAGGGTGACGTTGATACTTTTGAAGCCTCCGCCGATGGGCGTTCCGACGGGTCCTTTGAGGGCGATGCGATTGCGCTCGATGGATGCGTAGAGATCCTGCGGAATGTACTCCCCGTGAATCTCGAAGGCTTCGGCGCCGGCGGCGAAGCGCTCCCACTCGAATTTGACGCCGGTGGCTTCAAGGATGCGGACAACTGCGCGCGTGACCTCAGGGCCAATGCCATCGCCGGGGATGAGGGTGATGCGGTGGGATTTTTGTTCAGTCATGATTTTTTTCCTTTGCCGTGATGTGCGAGAAGAGCTTCGAGGGCGGCTTTGAACTCGAGTTCGTCTTTGAAGTCCAGGTAGACGGATGCGAAGCGGATGTAGGCGACGGTGTCGAGTGTTTTGAGGTGGTCCATAATAAGCTCGCCGAGTTCGATGGTGGTGCGTTCGCGCTCAGGTGAGTCCATTAGGAAGCTTTCACATGCGTCGACGATGGCTTCAAGACGCGCGGCGGAGATGGGACGTTTTTCGCAGGCGCGCAGGAGGCCGTTGAGAATTTTCTGGCGCTCGAAGCGTTCGCGACGGCCATCTTTTTTGACGACCATGTAGGGAATTTCGTCGATGCGCTCGTAGGTGGTGAAGCGCTTGCCGCACTTCAGGCACTCGCGCCGCCGGCGGATCGATTCCGCCTCTTTGCTTTCACGAGAGTCAACGACGCGATCTTGAGCGAAACCGCAGAAAGGACACTTCATACAGTATTGATTTTAGTCGATTTGGCGCGAGATTGATGTTTAGATGCGGGGATGTGTGCAGAGGTGTTCCATTTGGAAACGATTTTTGCTGAGCAGGCCGGAGCTAATCGAAGAGGGTGCGCTTGCGTGGGGTGATGGGTTCGATGAGGGTGGGGTCGTTGTTGCGGACGTTTCCGACGCGGTCGCTGACTGGCCAGGCGAGCATTTGTGTGGCATCGAAGGGGCGCAGGAGTTGGAGGGGTGGTTCTTTTGATTGCAGCCATGCGTCGTTGTCGGTGGGAGAGAGGATGACGGGCATGCGGTCGTGGATGGGCGCCATGAGTGCGTTGGCGGAGGTAGTGAGGATTGAGAATGTGTCGAGTATGGAGCCGTCTTGATCGTGCCAGCGATCCCAGAGTCCGGGGAACGCGAAAGGCTGGCGTGAGTTGAGTGCAATGACGAATGGTTGTCGGTCTTTGGTGGTGATTTTTTGCCATTCGTAGAAGGCGTCGGCGGGGATGAGGCAGCGGCGTTCTTTTAAGGATTGGCGGAAGACGGGCTTGGTGTCGATATCTTCGCTGCGGGCGTTGAAGGTTTTTAGGCCTATCTTGCTGTCTTTGGCCCAGGAGGGGATTAGACCCCAGCGGCTGGGTGCGAGTTCTCGTTTGTGGGTTCTTGGGTTGAGGCGAATGATGGGCTGTGTGGATTGAGGAGTGATGTTGAAGCTGGGCGCTGTCCACGGGTAAGGCGTGTAGGAGACGCCGAAGTAAGAGGCGAGGAGTTCATCAGTGGAGGAGCGAACGTAACGGCCGCACATAAGGGAATGGTAGTTCAAGGAAACGAAATCGGGCCAGATTTATTTGAGTTCCGAAGTGGTTTCAATGCGGCCGCGCATTTTGATTCGATGGCGGATCCAGTATGAGAGGCAGAGCCACGGGACGAAGGGTATGAACGACTCCAGAATGCTCAGCGTGAAGGAGTGGGTAAAGCGATGGGGGTCGTCCTGCGTGGAGAGAATGGCGTCCGAAGTAATGACGACCAGGTAGAGGGCAATGAGGATGATACGAACCCACTTGCCGAAGTGGAAGATCCACTCGATAGCGAGAAGGCAAAGGACAGTGATGAGTGTGACGAGGAAGATGGTCATTTTCAGTAACAATATACATCCGATGATTTTGGTCGATCCAGTAGATTTGAGTTACGGTGACAGAAAATGAGTGTGATTGATGCACTTGCGTGCGGTTGGTGGCGTTGATAGGCTGGATAGTTTGTTGACGGCGGTGAGGGCGCTTCAATAGTCTGGCGCGGGTGCTGCTCGACGAGGAAAGAAGCTATGAACGGGACCAGTAACGATGCCATCCAGATGTCACTGCCTGAGAATGCCTACAAGCCGCTAAATGCGGGCGAAGTTTACCAACCGATAATTCCAACTGAAACGAAGATTCCTGAGCTTACAGCGCGCTCAATTTTTTGGGGCTTGCTGCTTTGCGTAGTCTTCTCGGTTGCGTCGGCATACTCTGCGCTGAAGGTAGGGCAGGGAATGGAGGCGGCGATTCCGATCTCGATACTGGCGATCGGGTTGGCGCGGGTGTTCAAGCGGCGGTCGACGTTGCTGGAGAACGTGATTATTACCGGAACGGGAGGAGCGTCAGGCAGTGTAGTGGCGGGGGCGGTGTTTACGCTGCCGACGCTCTACGCGCTTCATCTTGATCCGCGCCCGGTGCAAACGATTTTTATTTGTTTGGCGGGCGGATGCCTGGGAATTCTGTTTCTAATTCCCTTGCGGCGTTATTTTGTGCGGGATATGCATGGGCTCTATCCATTCCCTGAAGCGACGGCAATCACTGAAGTGCTGGTGACGGGAGAGAAGGGCGGCACGCAGGCGAAGTTGCTGCTGCAGGCTACGGGCATTGCCGCGCTGTACGACTTTCTGACGACGACCTTCCACCTGTGGAAGGAGTATTTGAATTTTCAGTTTGTGCCGGTGATGCGTACGCTGATGGACCGCGGACGAATGGTCTTCAACCTGGACGCCGAGGGCTTCATCCTGGGCTTGGGGTACGTGATGGGGCTCAGGAGCGCGCTGATGTTTTGCGCGGGCGGCATTATGGCCAATTTTGTGCTGACGCCGCTGATCTGGTTTATCGGCAGCCATGTATCGATGCCGGTGTATCCAGGTACGATGCTGATATCAGATATGACGGCGACGGATATTTATCGCAACTACGTGCGATTTATAGGGGTAGGCGCGATCACGACGGCGGGAATTTTGGGCGTGCTGAAGTCACTGAAAGTGATTGCGGGAGCGTTTTCAATTGCGTTCAAGGCGTTTCATGGCGTGAGTGTGCAGAGTGAGCGTTCGGATCGCGATGTGCCGATACTTGGAATTTTGCTTGGCGTGGTGACGGCGAGTTTGTGCGTTGCCGTGTTTTATACACAGCTGGGTGCGGGATGGACAGCGGTGTTGGCGGGGCTGGTGCTGACGCTGGTTTTCTCGTTCTTCTTTACGTCGGTGGCGGCAAATGCGATTGCGACGACGGCAAACAATCCCGCGTCGGGGATGACGATGCTGACGGTGATTGTCTCGTCGATGGTGCTGCTGAAGTTCGGATTGTCGGGGACGACGGGGATGTTTTTTGTGACGGCTCTGGCCGGGATGGTTTGCACGGCGCTGTGCGCGTCGGGTCAGTTC
>DAHXOQ010000282.1:0-387 GCA_027364815.1 Acidobacteriaceae bacterium
GTAGTACTTTGACACGGGGATGGTGGAGATTAAATTGAAGAGATTTTGCGCAGAGAGTGTACGGGTTTTGTACAGAGAACCAAATAAGTTGATCTGTGATTGCAAGTGTGTCGAAGTTGGACAGCAGTGTTACTGATGCGTGGGTAGTGGAGATATTTACAGGTTAGCGGAAGATCCGCATACTCACATTAATGTTTGTTCAGGTTGGCGCGTACAGGGAAGGTGGCTGAACTAATCACTACGCCCTAAGAGAGCGCTGAAAAATACAACAACGCACGCGAAGACAAAGCCAGAGCAAAGTGGGTAGCGCGCCTGGGATTGCGGAGCTTTGCCTCAAAAATGCTGCGGAGAGCGATTGATGCGCCAGCGGATGAATTCAATGACGAA
>DAHXOQ010000282.1:397-3744 GCA_027364815.1 Acidobacteriaceae bacterium
TCTCTGTTGAGTGGGCAGAATAGGCGGCTATTGGCAAAGAATGGGGCTCCGGCGCCGACTGCGTCGGAGATGGAGTCGATGCCGCCAACTTCTCCTCCAGTGGCGGCGACTGATGGCGATGGTATAAGTATTAGGCCGAATCGGTCGCGCTCGGCGGCGGTGCCTAAGGTGACGACGACGCTTGAAGTAAAGGCGACTGATTCGCTTGAGTTGCAGGTGATGCAGTCAACGGCGGTGATCTCGCAGAAGGAGATGCAGAGCGCGGCGGGTACGTTTGGCGATTTCACGCGTTACCTGCAGGTGATGCCGGGTGTGGTTTGGAATTCTGATTTGAGCAACGAGATTTTAGTGCGTGGCGGACACCCGATGGAGAATTTGTTTGTCGTGGATGGTATTGAAATTCCAAATATCAACCACTTTGCATTATCCGGTTCGAATGGCGGCTTCACATCGATGCTGGATACGGCGGTGATTGGCAACGTCGACATGAAGGCCGATTCGTATGATGCTGCTTACTCAAGCCGGTTGAGTTCGCTGATAGAGATTCACACGCGCGAGTTGGAGCCGGGGCAAAAGGCCGGCGAGATGAGCTTTGGAATTGCCGGTGCGGGTGGATTCTATCAGCGTCCGTTGCCGGGAAAACCGGCGGAGAAAGGGAGCATTCTATTTTCAGCGCACCGCAGCGTAATTAATTTAATGACGAATGATATTGGAATTAACGGTGTGCCGACATACACGAATGGTTTGCTGAAAATGGTCTATGCGCCGACTGCGAATGATCGCTTTACAGTGCTGGGGTTGGGCGGGAATGATTCAATCGACATTACGCCGTGCCCATCGGATGCGCGTGCGACGAGCGTGATTCAAACGCAGTACGCGGGATGGAGATCGACGGAGGCTTTCAGTTGGGATCATAATTTTTCAGCGCGAACAACTTCGAAGCTGACGGTGAGCGAATCGACGATGAGCCAGAAGATTGGCCAGCAGCAGCAAAATGGATATTTGAATACAGCGAGCAACCAGAAAACTTGCAACCCGGCGTCGTTGACGAGCGTCTACGGACAGAACTCGACGGATGGAATGAGCGGGCTGAATTACACGGTACGGATGGAGCGCGGCGGGTGGTTGATTTCAGCGGGCGGCAGCGAGATGATTACATCGCCGAATGATATGGTGGCACAGCCTGTGGGGCAGCTTTCGCCGTTTTCCACGAGCACGACACACTCGGATGCGGTGAACTTCAGCAGGAATTTTAACAGCGGTGAGACGGCTGGATTTGCCGAAGCTGAAGGCGGATTTGGAGCGCGCTGGAAGCTGATGGCGGGCGTGCGTGGTGAATACTTCGGGCTTAATCACGCTTTTGGAGTAGACCCGAGAGTCTCGCTTGCGTACCAGTTGAACAAGCGTCAGATTTTGCATGCATCGGTGAGCATGAGTTCGCAGTTGGCGCCGCTGATGGACATGATCAGCTATACGCAGAACCAGAATCTGAAGCCGATTACGGTGACGCAGGAATCGGTGGGGATGCGCGTGTGGCAGGGTAGCTGGGGAACACTGGACTCTGATGTTTACAACAAGCATTACACGAATGAGCCGGTGGCGACTGAGTACCCGCAACTGATGCTGGCAAACATGATTGATACGCTGGGGCAGCAGTTTGTGTGGTTGCCACTGAAGAGCGCGGGAACGGTGGATGCGCGTGGATTTGAGGTGGCGCTGCGCGCGCGCGTGAATAGCAGGATCCAGTTGCTGACTACTGCGACGTATGCGCGGATGACGGCGCAGGCGCTCGATGGCGTGAAGCGCAGTGGGAACTTTGATATTCCGTTGGTAGTGAACGCGATGTTGAATGTGAGATTGCCGGGGAATGTTGATTTGGCGGCGAGAGAATCGCTGGCGAGTGGACGGCCGTATACGCCGTATGATTTGGCGTCATCGGATGCGCAGAGCCGCGGGATCTATGACCTGACGCAGGTCAATGGCGCGCGCGGGGAAATGTACAGCCGGCTGGATGTGGAGTTTGATCGTCGTGTGAAGTTGGGTAAGGGTGAGCTGGATTTGCAGATGGGCGCGGAGAATCTCTTGAACCGTGGGAATTTTCTGGGGTACACGTGGCTGAATAATTGCCAGGTGGGTTCGTACTGCGCGTATGGAACACAGCCGGTAGTGAAGATCGATCAGATCGGGAGATTTCCGGTGGCGAGTGTGCGGTATCGGTTTTAATTTGTCAGTAGAAAAAATAAAGGTGACGTCTGCGAAGGACGTCACCCTTGAGAAGTCAGTGCATAATCTTAGGAGACATTCTTAGAGTAGATGGGGCGGGCGAAAGTGTCTTCGGCTTGATGGAGGAGGGATTAGTCCATCAAAAGGTGGAGAAAAATGTGTTGATAAATTGAGGTTTAGCGGCGATTTGAGTGCGCTATTGATAGGTAAACCAATTATTCTGGGTGCAATCGAAAATGCAGCCAAATTTGAAAATTCGATGGAGAGTGCGGCGATGGCGCGCAAGAGCGTGCATAGCGGCTCTTTTGTGCATACTGGGCGCGGGTGCGTTGGCGCTGGAGCCGACAACTCCGGTGGCGCGGATGGGCAGGCAGGCGTGGACGATGGAGAATGGCCTGCCGCAAAATACGGTGCAGGCGCTGCTGGCATCGCGCAGTGGATTTTTATGGATGGGAACAGAACTGGGGCTGGTTCGCTTTGATGGAAATGGATTTTTGACGCTGAGTGCGGCGACACGGCCGCAGTTCACCGCGAGCGATGTGACAGGCAGTTTCGAGGGGCGCGATGGCGCGTTGTGGGTGGCGACGGGCGATGGACTTGCCCGGATGCGCGGCGATGAAGTGAAGATTTTTACGGCCAGGGATGGATTGCCTGAGGGGACTATTCGCGGGTTTGTTGAGCGATCGGTGGGAGGCGCAAAAGGCGGCCTGTGGGTGTGGAGCGAAACCGGCATTTCGGTGATGGTTGGTGACCGGTTTGTGAGTGAGGCAGGGTTGCCGGGTGCGAGTCTGCGTGCGGTGGCGCTCGATCGCGGCGGAAGATTGTGGGCGGCAACAAACGAGGGTGTGAGCGTGCTGCGCGATGGGAAGTGGACTCCGTTGCGCGTCGGTGCTTGCCGCGCGAGTGGCGCGGGATTTGTCTGGGCAAGCGATGCGGGCTTGTGGGTGGTCTGCTCGGGCGGCGTGATGCAGGCGACGGGGTACGAGTGGAATGAGAAGTCGCCGGGTGAGAGTTGGCGCGAGGTGGTCAGGCGCGAAGAGTTGCCGACGGGCCGCGCAGAATTTGTGACTCCCGCAGGCAACGCCGGATTGGCGATTGCAAGCGCGACCGAGTTGGTGGTGATA
>DAHXOQ010000283.1 GCA_027364815.1 Acidobacteriaceae bacterium
GTTCTATCTTTCCTGGAAAGCCAAGGAGTACGACTTCCGTACCCGCTTCATCGAGCTGGCCGGCGAAATCAACATCAAGATGCCCTACTTCGTCATCGAGCAGACGGCCGATGCTCTGAATGAGCGGCGTAAATCCCTCAAGGGCTCGCGCATCCTTATTCTTGGCGTGGCCTACAAGCGCGACATCGACGACCTGCGTGAATCGCCGTCGCTCACTATCATCGAACTGCTGCGCGAAAAAGGCGCAATCGTCAGCTACCACGACCCCTACTTCCCCACCGTTGGCCGTGGTCGCCACTATGACCTCAACATGAAGAACACGCCGCTTGAAAATCTTGGCCAGTATGACGCGGTCGTGATTGTCACAGACCATTCGAACTACGATTTTGAAGCGATTGTCAAAGAAGCCAAGCTCGTCGTTGACACCCGCAACGCCACCAAGGGAATCGTCTCCGACAAAATCGTTCGCTGCTGAGGTTTTTTCTTTGGCCGCCAAATCACCCACCGCAACCGCTCACAGCACGGGCTTCCCACCCATCTCAAACGCTCGTGCCCGCTTCCTCATACTCGGCACACTGCCCGGACAGGCTTCACTCGCAGCCAATCAGTATTACGCGCAAAAGCAAAACGCCTTCTGGAAGATCATCGCCGCGCTAACCAACACTCCGCTCACGCTCAGCTACGCACAGCGCAAGCAACTTCTCCTCAAAAACAACATCGCACTCTGGGACGTCTGCCGCTCCGCCGAGCGCCATGGCAGCCTTGACAGCAACATTAAATTAGCAACTTTAATCCCCAATGATTTCCAAAACTTCCTGAAATCCCACAAAAATATTCGCCTCATCTGCTTCAACGGCCAATTCGCTGAAAAACTTTTCCGCCGTATAGTTCTCCCCACGCTCACTCTCAACCCCGACAAAATCCATTTCGCTAGCCTCCCATCCACCAGCCCCGCACATGCCGCGATGCAATTTGAAGAAAAACTTGCGTACTGGAAGATCGAGATTGACCAGAAAAACGTCGTGTTACCCACACACTGACAACCACCCAGCCGTTGTTGTATCTTCAATTGGTTACATATGAACTTCTTTTCGCTCACTCTAGCTGAACCCGCCGCCTTCTCGCTCCTGGAGAAGCTCCTTTTTGCCGCAATTTTGCTCACTTCGCTTGGGCTCTTCTGGAGCCGCTTCGGTGTCGTCCTCGGCAAGATTCTCGCTTCCAAAAAAGACCCCAACTTCCGCCTCGCGCCCCTGGGACGCCGCATTTGGGAGTTCGTGTCACAAGTTTTATTTCAATCCAAAGTCATCAGGGAGCGTCCCTTACCAGGTTTGGCGCACGCCTTTGTCTTCTGGGGATTTCTGGCCTTTGCGCTGGTCACGCTCAATCACTGCGCCGTCGCCTTCGGAGTGGGTTTTCTCTCCCCTACCGGTATATTCGGACGCTTTTACTTTTACTTCGCCGCGCTTTTCGCCATCACCTGCGCGGCCGGAATCCTCTATCTCTTCATTCGCCGATTCTTCCTGCGCCCCATCTGGTTTGGGACTCATCTTTCGTATGAATCCGGCTTCATCGCCTTCCTCATCTTCTTCCTCATGGCGACCTACCTCGCCACCTTCTTCGTCCCCGAGGCCGGCACCGCTGCGCTCGCCCTCTGGTGGATTCACACTCTTGCTCTCTTCATTTTTCTCCCTCTGATTCCCCACACCACGCACCTGCACCTGATCATGAGCCCGGCCACCGTCTTCCTCTCCCGTGGCGGCTTCAGTGACATTCCACCCCTAGTCGGCGATGAAGACTTCGGCCTCATTGCCGGAACCGACCTCACCCAGCTCTCCAGCCTCCAGGCCTACTCCTGCGTCGAGTGTGGCCGCTGCACCGAGCATTGCCCTGCTGCCAACTCCGGCAAGCTCCTTAACCCCAAGGAGATCGTCCTGGGCTTGCGCAGTTATCTCAACGAATTCGGCCCCAAGAGCGACCAACCCCTCCTCGGAAAATTCAACTCGCAAGAGGCGGCATTCAAGTGCCCCACCTGCGGCGCCTGTGAGTTCCAGTGCCCTGTCGGCATCGAGCATCTTCCGCTGATCGTCGGTTTGCGGCGCGGCGCAGTCAATTCAGGCGCTTGGGAAGCCGAACACGGCGGCAAGCTCTTCCTCGCACTCGAGCGAGGGTCTAATGCATTGGGGATCAGCACCAGCGAGCGCGACAAGTTCATTCAGAAAGAAGCACTGCCGATCTTCGACGGGAGTCAGGATTATTGTTTGTGGCTCGGCTGCATGGGTGGCTACGATCCCAAGGGCCGCGAGATTATCGTCGCTTTCACTCGCATCATGAATCATCTCGGCACCAGCTTCGGCGTTCTGCGCAAAGAGAAATGCTGTGGTGACCCAGTCCGCCGTCTCGGCAACGACCTCGTCTATCAGCAACTCGCCGAAACCAACCTCGAAACCTTCACCCAAAACAAAGTCAAGAAAGTCATCTCCATCTGCCCCCATTGCGTGCGCACCATTCAAGAAGATTGGAAAGACTTCGGCACACCACCCATCGTTGAACATCACAGCGAGTTTATTGCGCGGCACGAGTTCGCGTTGATGCCGGAGAAGAAGACAGAAAAAATCGTCTATCACGATCCCTGCTACCTGAGCCGTTATCGCGGCACCATGGATGAACCACGCGCCGTCGTCCAAATCACCGGAACCCTTGTTGAAGCACCACGCTCCCACGAGCGCAGCTTTTGTTGCGGAGCCGGCGGTGGGCTCGCCTTTATCGGCGAAGAGTCGGGTCAGAGAGTCAGCAACATCCGCGCGGAAGAATTAATCGCCACTGGCGCTGACACCATTGGCACGGCGTGCCCCTTCTGCAACTCGATGTTCCGCGACGCGCTCACCACGAATCCAGCGTTGAGCGCCAACCGCGCAGCGCCGCCTGAGCTTATGGACATTGCACAACTTGTTGCACGAAATCTTCCTGAACCAGTCCAATCATCATCAACACAGCCATAATTTCTAACGGAGCCAGAATGAAAATCATCGTAGCCATCAAACAAGTCCCTGACCGCGACGCCGCAATTCGCATCGACGCAGCGGGCAAGTGGATTGACGAAACCAATCTTGAGTGGGCCATGAACGAATCCGACGCATACGCCCTGGAAGAAGCACTCCAACTCAAGGAGAAGGTTGGCGGAGAAGTCGTTGTTCTCAGCGCCGGACCTGAGCGCCTTGGTCCAACCATCCGCGAAGCACTCGCGAAGGGTGCCGACCGCGCCATTCACATTGAAGCCACCGATCTCGGCAGCCGTGACGCACTCGGTGTTGCACGCCTTCTCGCCGCTGCGATTCAGCCCGAGTCGCCGGATCTGGTGCTGACTGGATTGCAATCAGACGATTTGGGATTGGGTCAGACGGGCGTTATTCTCGCCGAATTGCTCAATCTGCCTCACGTCACGCTGGTTCTTTCAGTCGAGCAGGGCGAGGCTGGAAGTGCAGGGGGCGGCATCAAGGTCAAGCGCGAACTCGAAGATGGCTGGTCGCAGCACATCGAACTTCCCACTCCCGCCGTGCTCACCATCCAATCAGGTGGCAACAAGCTCCGCTACGCAACGCTGATGGGCATCAAGCGCGCCAAGACGAAGGAGTACAAATCACTTGTTGCAGCCGATCTCGTAGCCGCAACGGCGCCCGTTCTTGTGCTTGAGAAAATTGCTCTACCGCAAAAACAAAAATCCCCGCAGATTCTTCCCGGCT
>DAHXOQ010000284.1 GCA_027364815.1 Acidobacteriaceae bacterium
CGTCGTAGACGACGGTGCCGACGGGGACTTGGAGGAGGACGGAGTGTCCGTCGGAGCCGGAGCAGTTTGAGCCGAGGCCGTGCTCGCCGCGCTCGCCCTTGTGCTCGGGGTTAAAACGAAAATGAATGAGGGTATTGTGGCGCTGACTGGAGACCATGACGACATCGCCGCCACGACCGCCGTCGCCGCCGGAGGGACCGCCACGGGGGACGAATTTCTCGCGGCGGAAGGCCATGCAGCCGTTGCCGCCGTCGCCGGCTTTGACTTTAATTTTTACTTGATCGATGAACATGATTATTCCTGACTTTGTTGCCCTCGGCGGCTAAAGCCCCCGAGAGTCTTTTATTAGATGCTAGCGGCACGACTAAAGTCGTGCTCTGACTCATTTTCTGCCGCAGCCGGGAATTGTGGCTGATTCATTTCGATTGCGGAAGAGCTAAAACGAGGCAAAATGGATTTTTGCATGCTGTGATGGCCGTACCTTTCCATTTTAGGGTGTTGGGGGTAGAATCGCTCGGTGACCCTCTGCAGAGACTGGCGAGTTGCGAGCTGGCGGAGATGGTTATGTATTGATTAGATCAGGTATTTATCCCGGGATCTGCCACGAGACGGGAATCGGATGGCAGAGCTTTTGGAAGTTATCGCGAGAGGCGCAAGGTGGTTTGTACGGACTGCTTGTGAAATTTTATGCGGTAAAAAGAGGAAATGCACAATAGTTGAAGTCGCGATCATTTTTGGGTTGATTGGATGCGGATACTATTTAATTTCGAGTTCATATTTAGTGGCACAGAGTGATGCGAGCACGAATTCACAAAATCAAAATCAGAAAAAAGTGAGGCCGTCTTACTTGGGGCCGACGGGAATGCTGGCGGGAAAGCTGACGGATCAGCACGCGCGACCGATGGGCGGGATTGAGGTGACTGCGCGGAACCTGGAGACGGGGGATGAGGCGCGGACGATAACGGAGGAGAACGGAAATTATCGCTTCACGGGCTTGGAGCCGGGCGAGTACCGGATCTCAGCGGATTCAAAGGAGCTGGGACATGGCGATGTGGAAGGAATCATAGTGACGGGCGGGCACCAGGCGCGGGTGATTGTGGCGCTGAATATGGAGTTACCTGCGGAGAAGCCGTTAGCTGTGACGATTTATGATTTGACTCCGACGACGACAGTGTTGCAAACGAAGCTGCCCTCGGAAGAGATGCAGCAGATGCCATTGACGGGTCGGAACTGGGGAAATTTTGTACTTGAGACGCCACATGCGACGCCGCCGAGTGAGAACCCGCAGCCTAAAGGGATGGAAACGACTGGAATGAATCCGGGCGCGACGATAGAGAAGTCGGGATTGAGAGCTGCTGGTGCGTTGAATGCGTCGATGTCTATTGATGGAATGAACACGACGCCTGGATTCAAGGCGCGGGGATGGGGTCGTGGCGGCTCGTCACCGATGGCGGAGGCGGCGATCAGCGAAGTGAAGACGCAGGCGGGAAATGGCGAGGTGATGGCGAGTCGCGCGGGAGCGGGCGAGATGAGCGCGCATACAGCGCGGGGAACGGACGGATTGCATGGGAAGGCATTTATTTATGATCGCGGGAGTTTTTTCAGCTCGATGAATCCGTTTACGGAGTGGGTGAAGGAGACCGCACCAGCGACATCGACGACGATTCCGGTGTTCACTCCGTTTGCATATACGCCCGAAGATCAGGAGATGACGTTGGGGTTAGGACTCGGCGGTCGTGTGAGTAAGAAGAAGCTATTCTGGTTTGCGGCGCTGGATGGATATTTGCGCAATAATCCGGGAGTGTCGAGCCTGCGGCATGAGGATATGTTTTTTACGCAGCCGACGGATGCACAGATGACGCTGCTGGCGCTTCAGTTGGGATTGCCGACGACGAATCCGGTGGTAGAGGGTATTGGGGCGTACTCATCCATGCTGGAGACACTGGATGGATTGCTGGGTCCGGCGGCAAGATCAGCGCGGCAGTGGATTGGATTTGGGAGAGTGGATTGGCAGCAGAATGAGCGCAACCATTGGATGGCGGAGGGAAATGGCGCACGATGGAATGCGCCTGGTGGAACGCTGACGCGGACGGCGGAGACATTTGGCAACCATAGTTACGGAATCAGCAAATCAACCAATGAGTGGGGATTGTTGCGGTGGGAGAGATTCTGGAGCGAGAATCTGCTTTCGGTGACGCAGGGTAGTTGGTCTCGAGAAGTGCAGAGGCAATTACCAGGAACGCCATCACAGTTTGAGCAGAGTTTGATGATTAATGTTTGGGGACAACTGCCGCAGATACTGGTGGACTCGCGGTATGGATACAAGATTGGTAATCCGGCGCGACTGGGGCCAGGGCCGTATCCCGATGAGAGGCGAATACAGGGAGGCGAACAGATTGACTGGGTGCACCGGCAGCATTTGTTGAAGGCGGGATTTGCGGTGGGTCACATTGAGGATGAGATTGGAGTGCTGCTGAATCAGACGGGGAGTTACAGCTATTCGAGTGTGGAGGATTTTGCGTCGGATGCTCTGGTGTTTGAGAAGTATGGAATATCGGGGCAGTTGAATCCGTATGACCAGCATAATTGCAATCCGACGCATAAGACCAGTTCTGGCGGGCCATCGTTGGGATACTTGCCATGCTACTCGTATTATTCGCAGACGATGGGTCCGGTGGGATGGAGCTTGAGTACGAATGATCTGTCAGCATATGTGACCGAGCAGTGGCAGATGGGCAAGCGCTTGACGGTATCAATGGCGCTCAGATGGGAGCATGAGGAGTTGCCGCCTGCAATCAAGCGATTGATCAATCCGGATTTTCCGTTGACGGCGAAACTGCCAGCGCTGGGGGAGGATTGGGGGCCACGGGCGAGCATTGCCTGGGCTATTGGGGGGAAGAACTGGCCGGTATTGCGCGCGGGATATGGAATGTACTTCGGACGCACGGAGAACGCGACAGTGGAGACAGTGCTGACGCATACGGGGTCGATCAATGGCGATTTGAATTTCTTTTTCAGGCCGACGGATAATTTGCATGGGGGAGGCGCGCCGCCGTTTCCCTATGTATTTGCGGGTGAGCCGTTGAATTTGGTGAAGCCGGGAGCGGTGATGTTTGCGTCGCAGTTCAAGAATCCGGAGGTGCACCAGGCGTTGGTGGCGTTGGATGAGAGCTTGCCGGGCCATGTGCAAGTAGCGGCGAGCGCGATGTTGAGTTTGGGCCGCAGGTTACCGACATCGATTGATACGAATATTGATCCGACGGTGAACCCGGGCACGATTACGTTTGCGGTGGTGGATGGAGATGGTAAGGGACCGATCAAAGCGCCACTGATTAACGTGCCGTTTTATGCGGCGTGGCCTTTTGCGGCTTGCCCGAGTGGAGCGTTGCTGAACCTGGCAGGACAGTGCGGGCGAATCAATCCGAATTACCAGCAGATAACGAAAGTGGAGAGCAAAGCGAACTCGACGTACGAGGCGGCGATGATTCGCGTGAGTCGTTATGGGCGGAGAGGGTTGTCACTGCATGCGTATTACACGTACTCGCATGCGATGGATTGGAATCCTAATGAGACGACGCTTGTGGCGGGAAGTGATGTGCTGGACCCGCAGGATTTTTCGCTGGAGTATGGGACGAGCGATCTGGATGTGCGGCACGCAGGAGGTGGCTCAATTCAATGGACGAGCCCGTGGCGGTTGAAGGGGTTGGCGGGGAAATTAGCGAATGCATGGA
>DAHXOQ010000285.1 GCA_027364815.1 Acidobacteriaceae bacterium
ACAAAATCAGGCTCCTGCTGCCAACCCGGCTGCTGCTCAAATTAGTTTTCGTTTTCTCACCAGTGCTTCATTTTTAGTTTTACCAATCAAGCTCCGTGCCCCATCCATTCGCCTTTTTTCTGGCGAATGGGTGGGAGACCTAAATCTCAATTGCCCCATGAACCGGCGACGAAGTCGCGTCCGCCACACCGCAGGTGTTCAATGTCCAACTACAACGTCCTCTTTCTCTGCACCGGCAACTCCGCCCGCTCTATCCTCGCCGAGGCCCTTCTCAACCACAAAGCCAAGGGCCTCATGACCGCCTACAGCGCCGGCAGCCACCCCTCGGGCACTCCGCGCCCTGAAGCTCTCCACCAACTTGAGCTCTCCGGCATCCCCACCACTGGTCTGCGCAGCAAATCGTGGGATGAGTTCTCCGCGCCCGGTGCACCGCATCTTAATTTCGTCTTCACCGTCTGCGACAACGCCGCGAACGAGCAATGCCCTTACTGGCCCGGCCAGCCGATGCCCGCGCACTGGGGAATCCCAGACCCCGCCGCCGTCAAAGGAACGCCCGAAGAAATTGCGCGCGCCTTCAGTGACGCCTTCCGCACCCTCGACCGCCGCATCAGCCTCTTCCTCTCGCTCCCCCTCGCCACGCTCGATTCACTTGCCCTCAAAAAAGAACTCGACTCCATCGGCAAAAAGTAATCACCACATTTCAGCCATCGAGGTAAACATGTCCCCCGCTCTCCAAACGCAAGGCCAAATCTGCGCGCCGCTCCCGCGCAAAAAACTCTCCTTCCTCGATCGCTTCCTCACGCTTTGGATTTTTCTCGCCATGCTCATCGGCGTCGCGCTCGGCCACTTCATTCCCGGCTCATCCGCCTTCGTCAACAGCTTTCAATCGGGAACCACAAACATCCCCATCGCCATCGGACTCATCATCATGATGTATCCGCCACTGGCCAAAGTCCGCTACGAAAAACTCTCTGAAGTCTTTCGCAATCGCCGCGTCCTCGGACTCTCGCTGCTTCAGAACTGGCTCATCGGCCCCGCGCTCATGTTCTTGCTTGCCATCACATTCCTGCGTGGCGAACCCGCTTACATGCGCGGACTCATCCTCATCGGCATCGCGCGCTGCATCGCGATGGTACTCGTCTGGAATGAGCTCGCCGGAGGTGACACCGATTACGTAGCCGGATTAGTCGCCCTCAACAGCGTCTTTCAGGTTGTCTTTTACAGCCTCTACGCGTGGGTCTTCATCACCATCCTCCCCACCTGGTTCGGCCTCAAGGGATCAGTCGTCAACATCGGCATTGCCCCCATTGCTAAAAGTGTCTTCATCTATTTAGGCATCCCATTCCTCGCCGGAATGATCACCCGTTTTGCGCTGATTCGCTCCAAAGGTGAAGAGTGGTACAGAACCCGCTTCATTCCCCGTATCAGCCCGCTCACACTCTTCGCTCTGCTCTTCACCATCCTCGTCATGTTCAGCCTCAAGGGCGATCTCATCGTCAAGCTGCCCTTCGACGTTCTGCGCATCGCCATCCCGCTGCTCATTTACTGCCTCGTCATGTTCCTGGTCAGCTTCTGGATGGGGCGCAAACTCGGCGCTGATTACGCGCACACCGCCACCCTCTCCTTCACCGCCGCGGGCAATAACTTCGAACTTGCAATCGCCGTCTCCGTCGCCGTCTTCGGCCTCAACTCCGGCGAGGCATTTGTCGGCGTCATCGGCCCCCTCGTTGAAGTCCCCGCCCTCATCGGCCTCGTCAACGTTGCTTTCTGGCTGCGCAATCGTTATTTCATCACTCCGGCCGCTTACGGGAAGAATGCTTGAATCAATAACCGGAGAAACTCTTTAAATCGTGATGAGCATCACAGCGGCTCTCTGTCACGAAGCCTACTATGATGCCGGTCTCGGGACAGGGATTTCTCGTGCCGTCACGGAACCATCTTTATCGCCATCGTTATTCGGACTCTTCTCTCGGGCACCCTTAGCTAAGGAGGAGTAACAGTTCTCGAATCGAAATCATAGTAGACAACACCTACTGAACTTGTGCTGGAAAACTTTCATACCGCTGCGGATTCCAGCAGTTGATTGCTTGTTTCAGTTTTGCTCCCTTATTTTTTGTGCGAATACTCAGCATTGCACTCTCAAGCAGCCAAAGCCGCATTCTTATACACTCACGGAGGCTTTATGAACATCATCCTCTACGGTGCTACAGGCAAAGCAGGCAGCCGTATTCTTCAGGAACTCAACTCACGCGGCCATCACGTTACCGCCGTCGTACTCGACGCAACATTGCTGCCAGCCGGCACCAGAAGCCACCACGGCGACCTCAACAATGTGAATGACATTGCCTCAGTGATCAAAGATGCTGACGCGGTCGTCAGCGCTTACGTCCCGCCCTTCAATCACACTGATGAACTCGTCGGTGTCACCGAGCATCTCATCGAGGCAATCGAAAGATCCGGCCCTATCCGCCTCATCGTCGTCGGTGGCGCCGGTTCGCTTGAAGTGGCTCCCGGCGTCTCCATGCTCGCCTCAGGCCAACTCCCCGCCGAATGGGTTCCTATCGCCACGGCGCACGACAATGCTCTCAAGCTCCTCCGCGCCTCCTCCGTCGACTGGACCTACTTCAGCCCGGCCGGCTTGTTCGAGCCCGGAGAACGCACCGGAAAATTCCGTCTCGGCGATAACCATATCGTCACCGATGCAACCGGGCACAGCCGCATTACAATGGAAGATTACGCCATAGCCCTGGTTGACGAGCTCGAGAAGCCCGCCCACCATCGCGCCCAATTCACCGTCGCCTATTAACGCGACGGCAGGGAATTAACGCCGCCATTTTTACCCTCAAAAACCCGACCCCCCATTTTTGCGCTTTTTTTCAGCGAAAGAAGGCGCGTCTGCGGCATGCAGATACCCGCAACTTCTTGGCGGCTAAGGTGTCTAACTAAGTGGCAGCTAATGGACGAACTGCGTCCAGCAGCACATTAAGCAAGAGATCGAGGTAGCCATGAAAACCAATCTGAGCGTCATAACTCCAAATCTCTCAAATCATTCTGACAATTCACAATCTCGCGCTTTCAGCCTCAAACGGCTTCTTCTCTGCACCCTCGCCTGGTGTGGACTCGTCATCATCACCGCCGCCATCGCCATCGCGCAGGCCGCACCCGCACAGTCAGTCCAGCGCAACGACGGCCTCATCGAGACGGATGTTGTCCAAGCCTTAAACAGCTCCTATTCCTTAAAAAATCAGCAGATTACCGCCGCCACTATCCAGGGCGAAGTCACTCTAACCGGCAACGTCTCAAGCGAAGCTTCACGTGAACTTGCCGAGATCCTTGTCTCCCGTGTCTCCGGCGTCACCCACGTTCAAAACAACCTCCAAGTCAACGCTCCTTTAATGCCTCAAGACGCGCAGACCGTGCCGCAAACCCAGCTTGCGCAGCCTCAAGTTCAGCCCCAACCTGAAGAAGCAGCCCAAGTAGAACAGCCACAGCAGCCGCTCCCACCACCTCAGCCGCAAGCTCCAGCCCAGCCGCAGCCAACTTCCGCTACTTCAGAGCCCGCTGATCCATCACAGGCGCCTTACCCCAGCATCCCGCCGCCACCGCCGCCGACAGCGTCTGGCTGTCGACGATGTACCAGGCCCTGCGGCCGTATGTCAGCGGCCAGGCCTATCAAAACTACATCGACCCGGACCTGAGCGGTTGGGC
>DAHXOQ010000286.1 GCA_027364815.1 Acidobacteriaceae bacterium
GAAAAAGGGAGCGCCGACTTCGTACTTCATGATCGCCGCCAAGGACCGCATTCGCGTCAATTGCGATCTGCGCCACGTCACCACCGTTCTCTGCTGCGATCCCAAGGCCTTCACACACTGCAACCCGCTCGACGGCATCCAGCCCGGCGGCTCGCTTGTCTGGGAATCCGATCAGGAAGGGCCGGCGGCATGGGAGCAGCTTCCCATCTGGGCCCGCAAGCAGATCATCGATAACAAAATCCGCGTCTTCACCCTGCCCGGTTTTGACATCGCCAAGAAGGCCACTGACCGTGGCGATCTCCAACTCCGCATGCAGGGCAACGCCTTCCTCGGCGCTTTCTTCGCCGTCAGCCCAACCCTGAAAGAGTTCAGCATCACTGTTGAGCAATTCCGCGACGTCGTCTACAAACAGTACGTCAAAAAGTTCGGCAAATTCGGTGACGCCGTCGTTCAATCCAACATGGAAGTCATGCTCCAGGGCTTTGAGCGTGTCAAGGAAATCAGCATCGGCGCCATCGACGCCGCTGACAAGTCCAGCCTTCGCGGTGAAGCGCTGCTTCCCGTTGCTGAACTCGTCGCCGCCGGTCACGTCACCAGCAGCCGTCGTGGTAATGCTGTGCCCGAGGGTCAAGGCCCGCGCACTCCCGTCACCTCCATCACTAACTTCAACAGTGAGTTCAAGTCCACCTACGGCTACGATCAGCCAGCCTCGCCACTCTCTGCCATGGGCGTCATCGCTGCGGCAACCGGCGACACTGCTTCCAAGTATGTCGCCCGTCGCGAGACTCCGCTCTTCATCGCTGAGAATTGCACCCAGTGCATGGAGTGCATCTCGGTCTGTCCTGATACAGCCCTGCCCAACACTGCGCAGGAGTTGCCAACGCTGCTCTCGACCGCCGTCCACTACTACGTAACCGACAACAATGACCGCAAGGCTCTCCTCGCCGCCATTCCAGAACTCGACAAGCAGGCCCGCGTCAAGATGCTCGAAGCCAACGCTGCAAAACTCAGCACGCCGCTTCCCACCATCCTCGCCGACTTGACCACCTCGCTCACCGGAATCTCTGCAAAGGGTCAGGCGCAATTCACCAAGATCCTCGATAGCGTTCCCATGGCCTACACCAAGGTCAACGCCATCTTCAGCTCGCCTGAGCGCAAGGCTCCCGGCACCGGTGGCATCTTCTCCATCTTCGTCTCTGATCTATGCAAGGGTTGCGCAGCCTGCGTCACTGCCTGCGGCGACCACAACGCACTCAAGATGGTTCCTGAGTCGCTTGACGTCAATGCCAAGCATGATTCCGGCACTCAGTTCCTCAACCTCCTCGGCGACACATCGCAGAAGTTCCTCGGTCTCTTCAACGGCGCAAACCCGGCCGACAGCAAGACCGCTACCCTGCGCAACATGTTGATGGTTCGCTCCAACTACGACGCTCTCGTCTCCGGCGACGGTGCCTGCGCTGGCTGCGGTGAAAAATCCATCCTCCGCTCCATCACCGCGGTAACAGAGGCTTACATGCGCCCCGTCTACCACGCCAAGGCTGACCGTCTCGTGCAGAAGGCTGGCATCCTCGAGAAGACCGGCGTTGCCAAGCTCGAAGCTCTCAAGGCCTCCGCACCTGAGACCTACACGCTTCTGCGTCAGACCATCATTCATCTGATTCTCGGCCTCGGCGGAGACACCAACAAGGA
Source organism: Acidobacteriaceae bacterium (assembly GCA_027364815.1). Taxonomy (GTDB): domain Bacteria; phylum Acidobacteriota; class Terriglobia; order Terriglobales; family Acidobacteriaceae; genus CAIMNN01. The sequence continues at coordinate 1,690 of DAHXOQ010000286.1, forward strand.
CACACTCGCCCGCATCGCGGCGCACGAGGCAGCCAACGGCCCCATCACCGACGCGCAAATAGTCGAGGCCATCGCCGCTGTCCTGCTCACTGAAGCCTTCAACCACAAGAGCCTCCAGCCCGTCGATGGTCGCCTCGCAAACGGCATGAGCGTCATGGCCATGACCGCGCACACGGGCTGCAACACCGTCTACGGGTCAACAGCTCCGAATAACCCGCATCCATATCCGTGGATGAACTCGCTCTTCCAGGATGGCGTCACCATCGGCTGGCTCGTCGGTGAATCTTTCATCGTTGACCACGCCCGTCGCTCCGTCATTCCTGAGCGCTTCGCCGACGTTCTTGTCAGTGACGGCCCAACCGAGTTCACCGCGCACACCGCCTACAACTTCACTCACTTCACTGACGCCATCATGACCGACCAGGAAATCGTTGAACTCCCCAAGGTCTGGGTCATCGGCGGCGACGGCGGCATGGGCGACATCGGCTTCCAGAATATGTCCAAGGTCATCCTGCAGAACCGCCCCAACATCAAGGTCCTCATGCTCGATACCCAGGTCTACTCCAACACAGGCGGACAAAACTCCGATTCAACCCCCATGCTTGGCGGCAACGACATGAACGTATTCGGCGCAGCCACCCAGGGCAAGAACACAGAGAAGAAATTCGCAGCTGAAATCTTCTGCTCAGGCCACGGTTCACCCTTCGTCGCATCCATCTCCATCGCCAACGCACCCAAGTTGTATCGCGCCATCCTCGATGGTCTTGAGTATCGCGGCACTGCTTTCTACCAGTCCTACACCACCTGCCAACCCGAGCACGGCGTTGAAGACGACATGGCCCTCACCCAGGCCCAGCGCAGCCGCGATTCGCGCGGCGTTCCTGAGTTCGTCTTCGATCCACGCAAGGGTGAAGCTTACAACGAAGCCTTCGACATCAAGGGCAACCCCTCCGTCGATCTCGATTGGTACACCACCACCGACAAGGAAACAGGCAAGCTCACCCGCTACACCGTCGCTCACTGGTGCACCACCGAAGCACGCTTCCGCAACCACCTCAAAAAGGTCAAGGAAGCAGACCTCGCCAAGCTCATCACCCTGGACAACATTCTCGTCCGCATCACGCAGCAGGACGTTGTCTACCGCCGTTACCTCGATGAAAGCCACACCGCCTTCATCCCCGACTTCGGCGCCTACATCTCCATCGAAGAAAACGGCAAGCTCAATCACTATGCATTAAGCCGTCAGCTCGTCCTCTTCTGCGTCGAGCGCCGCAAGGCCTGGAGAATGCTCCAGTCCAAGGCCGGCATCACCAACCGCGAGTACCAGGCCCAAAAGGCCCTCCTCGCCGACCTCGCCGCCGGCAAGCTCGCCAAAGAAGAGTTCCTCGCCAACGCCGACAGCTTAATCGCCGAAAAGCTCGCCGCCAAAGCCTAATTCAACTTCAACTCAAAACACAGCCGGAAGGAATTCTCCTTCCGGCTGTTTTTGTTTCCAAATCTGCCGGGTGCCCCCGGTCTCGCTTTTGAGACCGAGGATTCAACAATCTTTGTTCCAGAAGTTTTGTAACAAGGGCACGACTTTAGTCGGGCCGCAAAAATCCCAATAAAATCCAGGGCTTCAGCCCCTGCACGCTCTTCGCATTCCAAAAATCTTCGCTTGCAGAAGGCTCAACCTCATTTAACTCACCAAAATTTGGGTGCCCCATTCTTTCGCTTTCTACTAGCGAAAGGGTGGGAACCAATTCACTCCATTCGAAAAAACCTTTCAGCTCCCGCAAGGGAGCGCTCGAGAGTAGCCCAGGGTGAACCCTGAGCCTGGCGAAGGGGCAACCCTGGGTCCAATCGCCTTTTGAAAAACAATGACGAACGGGGCGTAAGCCGCGTTCAATCCCGTTTTAATCTTTCACCGCTCACATCTCTCCAAAAAATACTTGCACTCAACTTCAAACCCTGACCCCTGACATCTGACATCTGTTCTACAATTCCATCAATCC
>DAHXOQ010000287.1 GCA_027364815.1 Acidobacteriaceae bacterium
GTCCATCCCAGCGCTGCTCGTCAACCAGCTCAATCGCCGCAAGCAAACTCAGCCGCTCAACGGCAAAGGCAATGTGCGCCAGATCCGCAATCGAGCGATGGCCATACTGAAAGTAAAACGTATTTAAAAATTGTTCCGCCCGTTGCGCGTTGATCTCCGAAAGCGCCTCTCGGATGGAGAGCGCAGAGCGCGAGTACTTGGCCATCGCGTAGGCCAGAACCTCGGGATCGGCGCCATGAATGGCGATGACTTCAGTTACATTGCGGGCTTCAGGTTGTGTGCTCATCACGGGACAGAATAACGTACTTGCTCGGCAGAATTCTCATTGAAACTGTTGATAAAATCGCAGCATGAAAAGTTTACTGCTCATAGCATCCCTCGCTTCTGCTCTCGTTTGCGGCAGCGCACAATCGCCTTCTGTGCCATCGCCTTCTGATGAGAGGGTAATCAGAAGTATTCGCACCGTCTCTAACCAGGCGATTGCTGCGGGCGACGTGCGCGGCTTTGCCAGCAGCCTCGACCGCGACTTTGTTGTAGTCACGGGAAACGGTACCGAACTTACGCGAGAAGCCTATCTCGCCGCATTTTCCAAGGACTTTCAAGATCCACATTCCCTTCGATTTGAACGCATCATTGATTCGATAGATATCTCCACCTCGCTTCCGATGGCCGCTGAGCGCGGGCATTGGATCGGTCGCGTTCCCGGCGGGCCTGTGCTTTTCACTGGAACCTATCTGGCGCAATGGCGGAAAACTGAGAGCGGCTGGAGGATCCGCGCTGAACTCTTCGTCGCACTCTCCTGTTCTGATGCAGATGCCTGTGCAGCCTACCGTAAAAAATAAGGTTCTGCAAACTCTTAGCTGAAGCATGAATAGGTCAGCCTCGCTACGCATGTTTCCTGTTCCCTATAATGATTAAGTTGAGTTGATGATCGATTTTCAATAGAACCGAGGACGACAACAATGTCAGGAGTACAGGGTAGAATCGCGCTGGTCACAGGAGCCAGCCAGGGAATTGGCCGCGCTTGCGCCATTGAACTAGCCAAGGCTGGAGCAACCGTCGCCGTTGCCGCACGTAACGAAGCCAAGCTCACCGAGCTCGTCGCCGAGATTGAAGCCGCTGGTGGCAAAGCCGCAGCCTTCGCTCTCGACGTCGCCAGTGAAGAGTCAATTCACACCACCGCAAAAGCCATCCTTGAACGCTTCGGCAAAATCGAAATTCTGGTTAACAACGCCGGCATCACCCGCGACGGCCTCATGTTGCGCATGAAGCGGCATGACTGGGACGACGTCCTCTCCACCAACCTCACCGGCGCATTCCTGCTTACGCAAGCACTCCTCAGCGCGATGGTCAAGAATCGCTGGGGCCGCATCATCAATCTCTCCAGCGTCGTCGGCCGCACTGGTCAGGGTGGCCAGGTCAACTACGCCGCCTCCAAAGCCGGACTCATCGGTATGACGCGCTCCATTGCCCGAGAAGTAGCCTCGCGCAACATCACCGCCAACGCCATTGCGCCCGGATACATTGAGACGCCAATGACCGCCGTCCTCGACGAAAAGCAGCGCGCCGCTATGATCGCCGGAATCCCCGCAGCTCGCCCCGGCACTGACGCCGAGATTGCTCACGCCGTCCTCTTCCTCGCTTCTGAAGAGGCGGGCTACATTACTGGCCATGTCCTCGACGTCAACGGTGGAATGTTCATGGGTTAAGCATTGCATTCATTCTAAGGGGAACAAACAATCATCCTTCTCCCCATCAACAACAGAGAACAGAGAACTGACAACTGAGAACTGTATTCATGCCTGAACTCCCCGAAGTCGAAACCATTGCGCGAGGCGTTCATGCACGCGTCAGCGGAGACGTGGTTCACGAAGCCTGGTTCAGCACTGTTCCGCAGACCTTCCAAACCCCGCGTACCAAACAACTTCGTGGATTGGTAGGCAAAAAAATCTTCGCCGTTCATAGAACCGGAAAGCACATCGTCTGCGAACTTGGCACTCCTCAATCTCATGAGCCCTCTGCCCAATGGATCGTTCACTTGGGAATGACTGGCCGTCTCCTGGTCACAACTCCTGACAGCGTGGTGCCCCCGCACCCTCACGCGCGACTCCAGCTCGTCAGCGGTCGCGAACTCCGTTTCGGCGATCCCCGCCGCTTCGGTCGCCTCGAGTTTCGCGACCTCAATCCTACCAGCCGCAAGAAGGAATGCAAGCCCTTCAACGCTCCGGGCCTTGACCCGCTCACCATCACTTCCGGCGACTTCCGCGCGCTCTTCAAAAATCGCAAACTCGCCATCAAAGCAGCGCTTCTGAATCAATCGCTGCTCGCTGGCGTGGGCAATATCTATGCCGACGAAAGTCTCTTCCACTCCGGGATTCGCCCCACTCTCCAAGCCGGAAAGCTATCCACCCCCCGTCTGGAAATTTTGCGACTTCGCCTCAAAGAAGTATTGACCCACGCAATCGAGCTCGGCGGCTCTTCGGTCTCCGATTACGTTGACGCCAACGGTGTCCGCGGATTTTTCCAGTTAGAGCACTGCGTCTATCTCAGAACCGGAGAGCCCTGCCTCACTTGCAATACTCCCATCCGGCGCATTGAGTTAGCAGGTCGTGGCACGCATTATTGTCCCAAATGCCAGCGCTAGTTTCTCTTAGATTTTGGATTTTTGGAGATTTGCTACCTGCTTGCTACAGTTTTTTGTATTCATTTCATAAGGAGTTCAGGTTAAGTGATTGAATCTAATCATGAATCAATTTGGCATACAGATTGCACTATAGAGTGTGCCAGTGATGATTCAGGCAGCGATCTAGATCGACTGCCAAGCACAACAGGCACACGGAAGAATCCAGCGCCAGACGAGCGCAACACCAACGGATGCACCGGTGACCTGCAAGAGCGGACAAAAGCCGTTCAACCCTTGAGAGGCCAGTGATTGAAACGCCACCCATCAATGGGTGGCGTTTCCACATTAAAGACAAATTTCAGCTTACACATTTCCCCTCACTTGCACCTTTTGCGCTCAAATCTTTTCCACGCACTTGCCAGTCATCGCTGAAATCTGTACTATCAAACTTGTCCGAGAGAAGGCTGACGCAAGCCACCCAGGTAGTCGAAAACGGGGAAGTGCTTGCTCGCTGTTGAACTTGGACTCCTTTGCCCCTACCAGTTTTTTGTGAGTTGGCGGTTGCAGGTTCCTCTGCAACGTGTGTGTGGGCGAAGGGGTGAAATGATTTGTCCAATGCAAAACGCTGGGCAAATAATTGAGCCAGGCTTGCTGGTCATCACCTGAGCAGGTGAAGGTCGAATCAAGCGGCTCTCGAAAGTGTAATCAAGCGACGAAGATCTGCCCCGCTAGTGGGAAAATGCGCATCAGACCGGAGCAGTTGTAAGCGGGTTCCGATGTGTGTCATAAATCCCGATAGGCCAGAGTAAGTAATGGTCGCTCACAAGAGCTGGAATGCACGAGGTAGTGCAAGCATGACGACAGAAAATATGCAGCCTCAGGGTGAACTGGGGTCGGGCTCAGGCAATGGCCAGAGTCAATCGCAGGGGCATCGGCGCCGGCGCAGGCGCAGGAAGAACAAGGGTGGTTCGGGTGCCGCAGCACAGACTCCGGCCCAGCAAATGCAAGCCCCCCCTGTCGCGCAGCCTCAGCCGCAGGCCGCCAGCAACCTGAAC
>DAHXOQ010000288.1 GCA_027364815.1 Acidobacteriaceae bacterium
TTCCTCTTCAGAAGGGCCATGCGCCGTAGTTAACTTTGTTAGTTTAAGCCAAGACTCCAGCCTGTTTGGCTGCGATTCCTGAAATCACAGGAACATTGAAGCGTCCGCCGCTGAACGCCTTGATGACGCACATCAGCCAGAGAACGAAGATTGTCAAAAATCCCAAAATTCCGACAATCCATCCAAGGATAGGGATGATCATGACCACTGAACAAGCAAACCATCCAATACCCAGGAAGATCGATTGCCAGGCGTGAAATTTAATATTCGGGTTTGTGTTGTACGGCGCCACTACTAGGAAAATGATCGCCGGGATGATTGTGATGTAGGCAAGCCCACATGCAGTATTTTCTGACAGGCCTTCATTGGGGGTCTGTGATGTATCGGACATTTTCGTACTCCTTCTTTCTGCTTGTGATGTGGATACAAGATGTATTCAAAAAACCGTCAAAATGCTCATTCAATCGATGATGCCAAACGCGTACCTCCGTGTATGGCTGAGCGTAGTTAATGTGAATCAATAAAACCCGGCGTTAAAGTCCCGCTGCTTGCGCAGCAAAACCAGCAATCAACGGAATATTGAATCTCTTGCCCTGAAATGCATTGATCATCGCAAGTAGCCAAAGAATGGCAATAAGCAGATAGCACAGCCATGCGAAGGGGAGGATCAGCCAGCCGATGAGCGGGATATGCCAAAGAATCAATCGTACAAACGCCAGCGCAATCCAGACAACTGCAAGCCCAAGGCACTGAAACGCGTGAAATTTGATAATTGGTTTCTGATTGTACGGCGGCACGATCAGGAAAATAATTGCCGGGATGATCGTGATGTACGCAAGACCACTCGCTGCTTCATCTGTAAGGCCCGATGGTGTAGGTGCTGGGGGAGGGGTCTGTGGTGCGTCGGACATTGGGGACTCCTTCTTTCGTACAGGATTTTGGGGACGAGTTTGGACGTGCTCAAACCGAGCCAACTCCAACGCTTACAGGAAACTATGGAAATCAGGCAGAGTCAAGTTTTAATTTCTGACAAAGTTTGAATAGTGGTGAATATTCCAGCAGATGAAACCTCAACGCCCCTGCACACCTCCGCGCGCATCCAATACAATGAAGAGGATAGGCTGCAATTAAGCACACGGAATGAGGTTGTGAATTTATGGCGCATCTGGTCTTTTGTGTTCGCAACAAAAAGGAAATGGAAGGTCTGGACGAACCGCCTTTTGATACGGAGTTTGGCCAGAAGATTTATAAAAACGTCTCGCAGGCCGCATGGAACGAGTGGGCCGAGCGCCAGAAGATGTTGTTGAACGAGTATCGTCTACAGCCGTGGACGCCACAGGCGCAGCAATTTCTGGTGGAGCAGATGGAGCAGTTCTTTTTCGGCGAAGGCGGGGCATTGCCTACCGAGTATGTTCCGCCGTCGCAGTAAGATTGTTGGAGTTCAGCGGGTTAACTGAACTCAAAACCGTGAGGACTGAAGTCGGTGGAACTCGTGTAAACTATCTAGAGACCCCATACTGATTGAATCAATCAGTACGTCAAGTGTCGGGACGTGGCTCAGCCTGGTAGAGCACTCGCTTGGGGTGCGAGGGGTCGGCAGTTCGAATCTGCCCGTCCCGACCATTTTTGAAGAACCCTTTTGGCCGCATGGCTGGAGGGGTATTTTTTTGGTTGTCACAGTTTCACAGTAACTGTGATTTGGGTCATTGCTGGTGATTTTATGGTGTGGATGTGGTTTGTTATGAGGTAGTTATGAGGTGTGTCACAGTTTCACAGTGCGTTTTTTTGAAATTTAATGTTGATTTCTGAGGAGTTGGAGAGGGTTAAGCTGTTGATGGGTTGGGAGTTGGCTAGGTGTTGATGGCAATAATGTTTACTAATTGGTTAGCCATCTTGAAAAACAGTTGTCAGTTGTCAGTTCTCAGTTGTCAGTTGTAAAGACCAGGACCAGCCGAGGAACCGAATACATAACCATTATGCGACTGATGGGGGTAATTATCTGCAATGCGCTCCATGCAACAGAAGCGCCTGCGGCGCAAATCCAGGCGGAGGAATACAAAGTGTGCGAGAATTCTTTGCATGGATAGTTGAGTTTGATCGAAGTTAGTTCGAATCGAGGAGGCGCGATGGACGGACAACTGGTAGGGATGGGTTCAATCTACAGGAAGACGAGTGCATGGTTGCCGGTGGCGATGTCGGTGACGGCGCTGACGCTGGTGATGGTGCACATTGCGTTTTATGGAGGCGCGCGCGAGGCCGATGAAGGGGCGACGGCGCATCTTTGGCAGATATTGATGGCGGGACAATTGCCGGTGATTTTGTATTTTGCGGTGAAGTGGCTGCCGGTTGCGCGGAGAGAAGCGCTTGTGGCGCTGGTGGTGCAGTTGGTGGCGGCGCTGGCGGCGATGGCTCCGGTGTATTTGCTACACCTGTAAAGATTGTTGAGTGACAATAAATCAGCGCACACGATGGTGATCGTGTGCGCTGATTTTTGTTTGAGGTGAAAGCCCGGGCCTGAAGGCCGACTCATTGAGGCGATGGATTCAGGGGCCTGAAGGCCCCTGCTCCCTCCGTTTGCAACTCTATTTTGACCAGGCGGTTACCCACACGAGTGTCTGCGCTTGCCAGGCGGGCATGAAGTAGATGACCGAAGCGATGTACATGCAGACAATGAGGGAGATTGAGGCGATGACGTGGGAGCGGATGAGTCGGCCTTTCCAGAAATCCCAGGCGAGCATGAGGGCGACAAGAAGGATGTTGCCGTTGAAGACACAGAGAAACCAGAGGAAGGGGGTAGGAGGGTGAGGGTTCATGAAGGCGATGATGAATTTTCCATTGATGAGGTGGTCCAACATGCGCGCAAAGCCGGGGTCAGCGAGGGCGACGGTGGAGAGAATCATCATGCGCTTGTGGGCGGCGGGATTCTTGCGCAGGGCGATGCCGATGGCGAGGAGAATGAGGAAGCCACCGATATCGACGACGTGAACGGTGATGAAGGGATAAGGGAATGGGCCGTGGGCTTTGACCTGCATCATGATTGCGGTGTAAACGCCGACGGGGCCCATGATGCCCATGAGGCAAGCCCATGCGACGAGGAACCAGCCGAGCTTGCGGTGAATGGCTATTTGATTTTTGAGGACGAGGAGCAACTGCGCGGTGAGGAGGAACATCCAGATGGTGAATGTTGCAGCGTGCGCATGCAGGAGCAGGGGCGGGTTCTGACTTAAAAAATGCCGGGCATCGAGGCCGAAGCCTGCAATCATGCCGATCCAAAGGATGGCGAGCCAGATGGCCGAGGGGATGCGGTCATCTTGAGGGTTCCAATTCCCACGGACGTGCCACTTCCAACGTGCAATTTTCTCCACAGTTGACCTCCAGAAGATTGGGTATTCGGGGATTTGTAGGAGAGTCGCAGGATTTGGGGGCGGGTGTCAAGCATTGCATGCAGCGGACGCGCCTGTAGAGCAAAAACAAATGCAGATTTTTCGACTTAATTTATGCCCAGGCCTAAAGGCCGACTCGTTAAGGCGATGGATTCAGGGGCCTGAAGGCCCCTGCTCCCTACGCTTTAAAGATTGAAGGAGTGTAATGGTTCCCACCCTTCACAAAAAACTGTCAAGTTCCACGAGATGGTTTACAGAACGTTCCGGGAGATCCTTTACACTCTTTGGGTA
>DAHXOQ010000289.1 GCA_027364815.1 Acidobacteriaceae bacterium
GCCGATAGTGGGGACTTTGATTGCGTTGATGATGACAGTGGTGACAAGGTTTCCGCAGAGTTTTAATTATCCAGTGCGCGTGACGCGGGAGAATCAGGCGCGGCTGCAGGAGTTGGCGCTGGGGATGATTGCGTGGCTCAGGCTGGAGGTGCTTTGCCTGTTTGCGTGGATTGAGTGGGCGACGATAGAAACCGCCCGTCAGACACGGCTGGGCTTGCCGACGGGCTTGTTGCCGGCTTCAATTTTTGTAGTCTTCGGGACGATTGGCGCGTACATTGTGGGGATGGCTAGAGCGCGGTAATGATTCAGAAGTCTGAAGCAGCTTTGGCGTAGACGCCGATTCATGAGCGCACTCCCTAAATTCCGAAGATTCCGGCAAGCACAATGGCGGCGGCAGCGAGCAGAGCGAGTTGATAGAAGAACTCGCGGGGATTATCGCGCCAGGAGAGCATGATGGATTCAGTGAGAGAGATTTTCTTTAGACCGTGCATGTACTACCTCGCGAAGCGATTTACGGAGCTGGATCCAACTAAACGCGAAGCCGTAGCTATGTTGCGACGTGGATTCACTAGAGGGTTTATCGGAAGATTGTAGAAAATGGAGAGTTGCTGGATTAGAGAGTTCTAAATTAACTCATCCCTTTGGTAACGGTGTAGAATTTCCGCGTGAGAGAGGAAAACTTCATGAGTTCGATGACTCCGAATCTAGAGGGTGGAGCGAAGGTTACCGGTGGGCAGAACTGGATGCCGCTGATTATCGCGGTGGTGGTTGTGCTGGTGGCTGGCATTGTTTTGTTTATGACGTTGGATGGTGGCAAGACGGGCACGACGATTGCACCGACGAATGCCGCGCTGGATCCATATGCGGGGAATTTGCCACTGACTGAGCTCAAAATGAGCGAGGCAGGGAATATGGCCGGCGGCAAAGAGACGTACCTGGAGGGTCAGATTGAGAATACGGGTACGATGACGGTGAGCGGAGTGACGGTGCAGGTGCTCTTCAGGAGCATGGCGCATGAGGTGGTGCAGAATGAGAGCCAGTCTCTGAAGCTGATCCGGACGCGGGAGCCGGCGCTGGATTTGTACTCGATAGCCAGCTCTCCGATCAAGCCGGGGGATAAACGTGAGTTTCAGCTGCTCTTTGAAAAAGTGTCTCCGGATTGGGATGGCGCTTATCCCGAGGTAAGGATATTGAAGGTGGAGACGAAGTAGGGTCTGGCATTGACTCAATGCAGGAGGTCAATAGGATTATGTTGGAGAGTTTTGGGCGAGTGCATGGGAAGTTTTTGTTTTTGCTGGTGACTGCGGGAGTGACGCTGATGCCGGTTGTTTCCAGGAGTCAGACGAAGGGAGTAGCTTCGTCAACTTCTCAATCACAAGTTCCTTCAAAGTCGCAGGCGCAAGCTCCCGTGCAAGCAATGGATTCAACGCAGGCAGCGAGCACAGATACGGATGAAAGCGAACCACCCGCACCAACGGTGAGCAAGAAGCCGTTGACGGAGGAGCAGGTTGGGGTATACCACGACTTGTTGATGAGCTGGATGCAGGATGAGCTTACAACCTTGAATCTTGCCATCGAGACGGTTCCACTGAAGCGTGAAGGCTACGAAGGCATTCAGGATTGCTTGAAGGATTTTGATGCTGAGCCGATGCCACCGAATGTAGTGCACCGGTTTAGAGCAGTTGATGGCTGGCACATTGGCGGAGATAAGCTGCGGTTGGTGGTTGGCGATTTACAAAATCAAGAAGTAGAGAAGAACGACCCGTGGAATGGAATCAAGAATGGCAAATCAATCGAAGATTCTGTACGCAATGGTTTTAATCATGGACTGTTTACCTTTAGCGAGATTCAATTTGACAAGAAGCATGAGCGGGCGATTCTTACATACAGGTTTTACTGTGGCCGACTCTGCGGCAATGGCGGAACTGTAGTGCTGACCAAGAAAGATGGAGTCTGGAAGACAACTGGACGTTGTCACCAATGGATTTCATGAGTGAAGCAAGTCACAGATTTTAGAAATGCATCGAGGATATATTCAAAGTGATATCCGCATACTGAAGAATTACCGGGAGAAATTTCCAGTAATTTACCGCTCTATGTCAGTTAGGAAACCATTTGTTGCTGAGCAGGCAGAGTGGAGAGCTGCCCAAGAAATTAGTACCTAAGTAACGGTACGAGGCTTGTATTTTGGTAACGCGAGACTAAAATTCATACATCTAAGTAGCACCATTCTATGGAAGGAGACAGGTATCAGCTATGAACAAAGCGCGATATAAGTTGAGTTTACTGATTTTTGTAGCACTGTTGACAGCCTGTCTTGTGACCATGCATTTTGGAGCAATTACTAAGGCAGCACAAAGCGCGACGCAAGGCAAAACTCAGTCACTGCCAATCAATGTGCAAGCGCAACAGGATCAGGCTCAGCCAGCCGACAAAATGAGTGACAAAAAGCCTTTGGGCAACGAACGGCTGAATGTTTATAGAGATTTTTTGAAGGAATGGCGGCATGACGCATTCTCAACGCTGAACATTTCAACGGAATTGGATACCCTGGACCACACCGGGTCCAATGGGAATGATCTCTGTTTTTCAGAGTTTGATGCCGAGGTGACGCCGACGCAGGTGGTGCATGAATTTTCAAATTTCGATTCAATTCTGCTGGGTACGGGGAAGATCAACCTGGTAGATCCGGATCTCCAAATCAAAGACGTAGAGAAAAATGATCCCCGGAAGACTGTCAATAAAGGTGTATCAGTGGACAATGCCGTTCAAAACGGATTCGACCATGGTTTATTTACGTTCAGCGAGATTCAATTTGATAAAAATCATGAGAAAGCGATATTTAGCTATAGTTTTTATTGTGGCCAGGAGTGCGGGAATGGCGGGATGGTTGTAATGACCCGGTCAGCGAGCGGTGTCTGGGTGATTACGTCGCGCTGTCAGCAGTGGATAGCTGCTGAAACTCCCACTGTGAAGCAGGTCACAAAGCCGAGTGAGACTCGGCCATTTAAAATTGAGGCATGAACGAGAATTCAGCGAATTTAACCAAGACAACCGCCGGGCCACTCAATAGCCGCAATCTTTTTGTGCGCGCTTGCAACCGTCAACCAGTGGAGCGTACACCAGTCTGGTTTTTGCGCCAGGCGGGCCGTTATATGCAGGAGTATCGCGATGTACGCAAGCACCACACGTTGGTAGAGATCTGCAAGCAGCCGGAGATTGCGGCTGAGGTGACGATTACCGCTGCGGAAAAACTGGGTGTGGATGCGGCGATTATCTTTGCGGATTTGCTGCTGCCTCTGGAGCCGATGGGACTGGACTTTGAGTTCCAGGCCGGCGAGGGGCCAAAGGTGCATCATCCACTGCGGACTGCTGAGGATGTGAAGGCTCTGAGGACGGATCGCGCGGATGAATTGATTTATGTTTCGCGCGCGATTGAGAAGGTGGCGGCGCATTTTGGCGGGAAGATCGGCATGATTGGATTTTGCGGCGCGCCGTACACACTGGCGAGTTACATGATTGAGGGCGGCGGATCGCGCAATTATATTCACACCAAGAAGATGATGTATGGCGACACTTCGTCGTGGCGTATGCTGCTGGACAAGATTGTGGTGGTGTTGACTGCGTACTGCCGCCAGCAGGTGAATGCGGGCGCGGATTGCATACAAATTTT
>DAHXOQ010000028.1 GCA_027364815.1 Acidobacteriaceae bacterium
TTGCCAGGGCAGACGAATCCTCATACCCGCGTTTCTTGAAATAGCCCTTCAACAAAAAGTTATGCTTCAGAGCCTCCATATTCTCATGGAAGTCCGTGACCCCAGCCTGCGCCTGGACCATCGTTGCGTCGAGGGTTGCCGTCGTTTGCTGCAGGTTGTTATATAGTTGCTTGTCGTTCACTAACGCGCCGACAGTCCCCTGCCCTGCATCGATTTTTGCACTCACTGAACTCAAGTGCTCCGTAGCTGCAGTCGCATTTGTCAAAGCCACTTGGCTCGAGTCCAGTATGCCGCTGGCCTTTTTGAAGAGATCAGCAAGCTGAAGCGGCGGATCACTCTGAATCGTATCGCCATTCTTTACTTCACCCTGCTGCGCCGTGCCAAAGGAAATTGAGACATATTGATTGCCCAATGCGCCTTCAGTCTCAATTGATGCAATAGAATCACGCTTGATAATTTCATGTGTTGCACTATCAAGATCCATCTCCACAGTAACTTTGCCATTCGGCGTGTGCGGCAGTTGGATACTACGCACCGTTCCGCTATGAACTCCGCCGACCTGCACATCTGCGCCAGGCGTCAGTCCCACGACGTTGTCAAACTGCGCCTTCAGTGTGTACGTCGAATGAAACAGGTATTCCTGACTGCCAATGATGAAGACGCCTGTAGCCAGAATGGCCAGTGTAATCACGATAAAAAATCCTAATCTCGCCACTCTCGACATAAACCCTCCTACGATAACCTTAGAAATTCCTTCACAAAGGCGATCTCGCTTTGCTGAAGGTTGTCAAAACTGCCCTCTATTACAACTTTTCCCTTATTCAAAAGTGCAATACGATTGGAAATCTTTCGCGCGCTATGAAGATCATGAGTCACTATGATCGATGCCATCTTCCGTTCCCGCTGCAGCTTCAGCACCAAATCATCAATCTCGTCTGAGCTGATCGGATCAAGGCCGGCTGTAGGCTCGTCGAGAAGCAGAATCTCAGGCTCTAGTGCCAGCGCACGCGCCAGCCCTACGCGCTTCTTCATGCCTCCCGATATTTCAGAAGGCATCTTCGTACTGTCGCCATTCATCCCTACTTCGTCCAGCAACTGCTTCACCCGTTCGTCGTGCTCGGCCTTAGACATCGAGCTGCGATGATGTTCGAGAGGAAATGCAACATTTTCTGCTATGCTCAGCGAATCGTAAAGCGCCGATTGCTGAAACAAAAATCCCATCTTCTTTCTGATTTCTCCCAACTGATCGAGTGCCAATCCGGCGAAATTATTCCCGTTCACTGAAATCGAGCCTGAGTCCGGATTTACGAGGCCGATGATGAGTCGCAGGAGTACGCTCTTGCCCGTTCCGCTACGACCCAGTACTGCCAGCGTCTCTCCATGACTGATACTTAGGCTGACACCGTCAAGTACCTTCATGTTGCCGAAGCTCTTGCAAACATTGTCGACAGATACAACAGCCGCAGTCATGTCCTTGTCGGGCTGAGTTTTTTTTTCCGGATTTTCAATGGTTGCTGGCATACTCACATTCAAAAATTCAACTCCAGGTTAAGTGAAAAACACGAGTATCAATTTCACCAACACAACGTCGGCTAGAATTACGAACAACGAGGAGAGCACTACCGAGTTTGTCGCGGCGCGGCCCACGCCTTCAGCTCCACCAACCGTTCGCATTCCCTCAAAGCATGAAACAAGACCGATGATCAGGCCATACGCCATGGTCTTGAATGTAGGTGGCAGAAATGCATTGAATGTTGCGCCCTGAAATCCGCTGGTAATGAACTGATGAATTGAAAGTGGCTCGACCAGTGTTTGAGCGAACCAGCCCGCAAGCAATCCGCTGGCATCAGCCGCAAGCGTCAACAGCGGCATCATTAAAATGCAAGCCAGAATCCGTGTAGCAGCCAGCAGGCGATAAGGATTGATTGCAGAGGCCTCAATGGCGTCAATCTGCTCGGTCACTTTCATGGATGCAAGTTGAGCGCCAATGCCTGCTCCAACACGGCCACTCACCATCAATCCTGTAATGATTGGACCCATCACTGAAATCACGGAGTAAACAAGCGACGAGGGAAACATGGAAGTGGCCCCGAAACGGCTGCGCGTATACCGCGCTTACAACGAAAGCACAATACCGACGGCTGCGCCCGCCAACACTACCAATGGAAATGATCTTGAACCAACTTCGTCGAGTTGACGAATCAGTTCGCGGCCTTCATAGGGCGGCGTCACAGCTGCTTTAAGAACGCGCCAGAAGAAGATTCCCAGATTCCCAAACCAATCAAAAAAATCATTGACTGGCCGCATTATTGTGCTGATCGCAGATTCACTCGGCGATAACTGCTCGCCTGGATGCGGCTGTGTAAGCTCTACTATCGAAACTGGCTCACTCATTGAGTGAGTCCTTGAGCGGATGAATTCTCTGTATCAATTAGTTGTGACTGCGATTTGGCTCTAACAGAGAACGACACAACCACAGCTGCGAGGACCAGCACAACAATAAGCACGCGAATTGAGGTGTCCAGCGTCTTGTTATACCATCGCCTCATAGGCTGGCAGGAGAGGTCAACTTCAAAGCTGTGCAAGTAAGGTGAAGCGATTTTGTTTGTTGTTGCTGTCATAACCCTCCTCCAATCGCGAAAATCAATTGCTGCTATGAATTACTGCAAACGACGAAAGCTCGTGCAGACTTCCCGCAGGTACATATTGGCAGAGTGCAATGGCCTGTGGATGGTCAGATTTGCTCTGAGAATTAAATGCCCGCCCTTTATTGTTGAAGCTCCATTGATGCAGTTAATTGAAGCGCCCGATAAAACCAGTACCCTTAAACTACTGATTCAAATTGCACAGACATTCCTTGTTGGTAATGAGGAAAATAGCTCACTGCCGACTCTATCTTTCGGCCAGGAGACAGTTATGCCCGCATCTCATAGCTTTTCATCCATCCCTAAAAGGATCCTCTTACCTACCGATTTCAGTCCCTCATCCAAATCCGCCATGCAAATGGCCGCAGATCTTGCTCAACATTTCCATGCTGAGTTGCACCTTGTTCATGTAATCCCCTTTTTTCCAACAACGACACTGCCTGATTTCCTCCCTGAAGAAAAATTTATTGATGATGCAAGATCAAACGCGGAACAGCTTCTTTTAAAATACAAGGAAACATTGACGCCCAAAGGCATCCATGTCACTTCCTGCGTTGAAGTCGGAAATGATGTCGTGGGAAATATCATGGAAGTGATCGAGCGCCAGAAGATCGATATGGTCGTGATCTCCACGCATGGCATCTCCGGCTGGCGCCCGCTGGTCTTCGGCTCCATTGCCGAGAAGATTATCAAGCTAGTCGAGTGCCCTCTGCTGCTCCTGCGCTCGTCAAAACCAGAGTAGGAAACACATTACCATGGCTTATGAACCCGCCGCTTCTCCGTCAAGCGAACAACCCGAGCCCCCGGCTCAGAATTCCTCTGCAACTGGCTTGACCAGTAATGAGGCTGCCACCCGTCTGCAAAAAGACGGCCCAAATGCCATGCCGGAAACTTCTGCTCATCCTCTGCGCGATGCATTGGCAAAATTCTGGGCGCCTGTTCCCTGCCTGCTTGAAGCTTCCATTGTGCTGGAGCTGGTGCTGGGCAAATATTACGAAGCAGCAATCATTGCAGCGCTGCTTGTCTTTAATGCAGCACTCGCATATTTTCAGGAAAGCCGCGCTCAAACAACTCTGCTGGCACTCAAGTCGCGCCTCGCCCTCAATGCATCAGTTCAGCGCGATGGAAAGTGGAAGTCGATTCCTGCAGCGGAGCTGGTTTGCGGCGACCTGATTCAACTTTCCCTCGGCACTGTAGTCGCCGCAGATGTGCACATTATCTCTGGTTCAGTTGAGCTCGATCAATCCATGCTCACCGGTGAGTCATTGCCAATTGAAGCCGGCCCTAACACCAACACCTTTGCAGGTGCACTCGTGCGTCGTGGCGAGGCTACGGCCACCGTCACTGCCACCGGCACTCGCACCAAGTTCGGGCGTACCGCAGAGCTGGTTCGCACCGCGCACGTTGTCAGCACTCAACAAAAAACTGTTCTCAAAATTGTTCGCAATCTGGCCATCTTCAACGGTGTTGTGATTCTCGCGATTCTGATCTTTGCGCATTTCCATGCCATGCCATGGAGCGAAATGGTTCCGTTGATGCTCACCGCCATGCTTGCCGCCATTCCAGTTGCGCTACCTGCAACCTTTACTCTAGCTGCTGCAATCGGCGCGCGCGCGCTTGCCAAAGAGGGAGTCTTGCCTACGCGACTTTCCGCCGTCGATGAAGCTGCTTCCATTTGTGTGTTGTGTGCAGACAAAACAGGAACCCTCACTCAAAATCAACTCTCTGTTGCCAGCGTTCACCCAATGCAAGGTATAGATGAGGCGCATCTGCTCGGCTTTGCGGCGTTGGCAAGTTCAGCTGGCGGTCCGGATCTTGTCGATGCGGCAATTCGCACTGCAGCCGCGCACAACACTATCGCAGATCTTCCCAGGCTCGCATCCTTTGTCCCGTTTGATCCGGATAAAAAGACCTCGGAAGCTACTGCGACAGATGCGAAGGGCGCTCAACTGCGCATCATTAAAGGAGCCTACTCTGCAGTTAAAGCTTCGGCTACCGCCTCTGATGCAGCAGCCTCAACAGCCGATGAACTTGAAAAACAAGGCTTCAGAGTTCTGGCGGTCGCTGAAGGCAATCCGGACTCCATGCAAATCATCGGTTTCATCGCACTCAGCGATCCTCCACGTGCAGACTCCCCCGCGCTCATTTCTGAATTGCATGATCTCGGCGTGCAAGTTGTCATGGTGACAGGAGACTCCCCGGTCACGGCTGCTATTGTTGCCAAGGCTGTCGGACTCAACGGCGCAGTTTGTCCGCCGGGCAAACTGCCAGACAGTATTCATCCCAATGATTTCGCCGTCTTCGCCGGGACTCTTCCAGAAGGCAAATATGACATCGTCAAGGCTTTCCAAAAGGACGGCGACACGGTCGGAATGTGCGGCGATGGCGCCAATGATGCACCGGCGTTGCGCCAGGCACAAATCGGCATTGCAGTATCAACAGCGACGGATGTTGCCAAATCTGCTGCCGGTGTTGTCTTGACCGAAGCAGGATTGAGCGGTATCGTCACCGCAGTCAAAGAAGGCCGCGTCACTTTTCAGCGCATCCTCAGCTACACGCTGAACTCCGTAATGAAGAAAATCCTGCAGGTGCTCTTGCTTGCAGTTGGACTGGTCATGACTGGCCACGCGGTGCTTACGCCCATGCTGATGGTGATTGTCATGATCACGGGCGACTTCCTCGCCATGTCACTCACGACAGACAGCGTTCGCCCCTCGAAATCACCGAACACATGGCAAATTGGCAGCATTTCCATTGCCGGCGTAATTCTTGGTTTCTGTTTCCTGGCTTTCTCAACTGCCATTCTCGCCTTCGGAAAATTTGAAATGCATTATGGGATCGACGCCCTGAGAACGCTCTCCGTCGTCGGCATTGTCTTCGGCAGCCAGGCTACCACCTATGTCATTCGCGGACGTCAACACCTCTGGGGATTGCCTCCCAGCTTATGGCTTGTACTCTCTTCTTTCGCTGATATCCTCATCATCTCGACCCTGGCCATCAGCGGCATTGCCATGGCTCCATTACCAATAATGATTGTGCTCTATGTGCTCATTGCAGCTTTGGTCTTTGGTCTTCTGCTGAACCTGATGAAGATTCCATTATTCAAGCGTCTCCACATAGCATGAGGCGATCAACTGCCGTGTGCGATATTGCTCAGTTAACGCTATCCCCTTTACCTCACAATTGTAAGTGCCAAAGTGTCAGTCTAATCTATGGTTCATTTTCTTGCCCGAACCTTGATTCACTGCATCAGGCTGATTAGACCAAACATAAATTGGCCATCAGAAAAAATGCGAAGCTGCTGCTTTGCTTTACCACTGCGTTCAATATGAATTCGACTCCAGAAGTATTCAACTGCGCAACATCTTGAAACTTTCGGCGAGAATCCATCGTCTTAACAGCATTTCATGGACGGGGCCAAATTTGACGAATCACATTTCTCAGAATCCTTTCGTTTCAGCTGATTTCCTGGCCAACTCCGGGTTAGGCCGCAAAATTGTAGAGCTGAAACCCAAAGAATCATTCTTTTCTCAAGGTGATCCGGCTGACTCTGTCTTTTACCTCCAAAAAGGCCGCGCGAAGATCACTGTAGTTTCGCAGTCCGGCAAAGAGGCTACCATCACCCTCCTTGCTGCTGGTGATTTTGTAGGTGAGGAGTCTCTGGCTTCCATCTGCGGGCTCAGGCTTGCTACAGCCTCCGCTGTCAACTCCTGCACAGCTCTCAATATCACCCGTGAAGAGATGACCCGCGTCATGCATGAAGAACCCATCTTTGCTAACTTTTTTCTGAAGTACATGCTCTCCCGCAGTATGCGCACCCAGGCAGATCTTGTCGATCAACTCTTCAACTCCAGCGAGAAGCGACTGGCGAGAATTCTTCTGCTAATGGCGGAATTCGGCAAGGCCGGTGAGCGCGACACCTTTATTCCTCCCGTCTCGCAAGAGACGCTCGCAGATATGATCGGCACCACGCGCTCTCGCGTCAGTTTCTTCATGAATCGCTTTCGCAAACTGGGCTTTATCAGCTATGACGGTCGTATTCAAGTCTTCAAGTCATTACTCAATGTCGTTCTTCTCGATCAATTACCGGAACACAACGCACAAAACCCGCTTATTCCTTTCACCGGCAGTATTCTGAAGCCCGTCATTCCAATTGAAAATGCAAAATTGAAATCGAAGAATTTGAGTAAAATGTCGCGTAAAAGAAAATTGCCCAATGCTGCAGATTAGAAGTGCATAACAACACTGAATTCTTTTCATGCTCTCTTCAATTCACTGGCCAACTGCATTTTGATGATACGCAGTGCTCGTCAATGGTACTTTTTTCGGTTGCGCGGGAATCCTCTTCTTTATAAAGTAGTGATCGAATTCGCCGCTCACTGAAAGCATTTTTTCGTTCTCATATTTTGGCTCAAATCATGTGATGATAGATTGAGTCTTTCTATTCCATTTGCATGTCAGTCAAATTTGAAAGTGTGAGCTCGAACATGAACAACAACTCGCCTTTAACACTTGTACGCACACTTCAAATCGGCGCCTATGTTGCGATTCTTGTCTGGGGTATCAAAGCCACATCTTCGGTGCTCGGCCCACTGATTCTGGGACTCATGCTCGCCTATGCCGTAATCCCATTTCCCACATGGCTCATGCAACGCTTCAAGCTCTCAAAGAGAAATGCGGCAGCTCTGACAATCATCGTGCTGGTAGTTTCTTCTCTGCTCGCATTGTTTGCATTGGAGAGAGGCGTAACGCAACTCTCAGCAAGACTCCCCACCTACGAGCAGCATCTCAGCGGACTCTATAACCAAATCTCCGCTTTAGCAAGCCGCTTCCCCGGCATCGACTTCTCAAACCTTTCCCTCTATCAACTGTTTACGACTGAGCGGATCAGCAGTATAGCCATGTCAGTCATCCCCCAGGGTAGTGCAATCATTTCGACTGCACTGCTGATCTGCTTGTTGGCAACTCTCTTCGTCATGGAAATGTTGCCGGATCAAGGAAGCATACCCGGCGCGATTGCCAGAGCCGTGCAAAGTCAGGCTTTGTATGCGAGAAGCTACGTCGTCGTCACGGCAAAATCCGCTGGCATCAATGCGGTTCTCAACTTTGCCTTTCTACTCTTGATGCGCGTTGATACTCCCTTCCTCTGGTGCTTCCTTTTCTTCTTTCTCGCGTTCATTCCCTTCCTCGGTTCTGCAATCGCCATGATCCCCCCGATATTGATCGCGCTTTTGATGCTCGGTTGGAAGAGTGCCCTGCTGGTAGCCGTCGTCCTCATCCTGATCCATCTGCTTGTCGGTAATATTTTGATGCCTATACTCGCAAAGAAATCTATGAGTATTACTTTCCTCGAATTCACGCTTTCGCTCTTTGGCTGGACTTTTCTTCTCGGAATTCCCGGAGCTATTGCTGCCATTCCTCTCACCCTGGTATTGAAAGAATTCATATCCAGGAATATGAAACAAGGTGCACTTACTCAGAATTTGTAACACAGCCGCATTTTGAGTCACCGCAAAGTTTCACGTAGTGTGCATTATTATGCCGCATTTAAGTTCCCTGCCTTGCAGCAATAAAAACGGGCGCTCTTTTCAAGCGCCCGTTCAGGCTGAGGGTTATACCTTGTACACAAATCAGAAAGTGAATCGCGATCCAAATTGGAATTGGCGTGGTGAGTTGACGGTTGATGTGATTTGACCGAAGACTGCGGCGACTGATGGGTTGGACTCCACAGCAGTAATGCTGGGAACGTTGGGCATGCCAAGCTGTGCGCGGTTGCCGACGTTATAGGCTGAGATATCGAATCGCAAATCCCGCGACTTGCCGAGTGAGAAGTGTTTGTAAATGGAGATATCGAAATCCTGCGCTCCCATGGTTCGCACATTGGAGAGATAAGCCGGTGCATTTCCCGGGATGAAGGCGCTGTTGGGAATGGAGAAGCAGGAGTAATTGAACCAGTTGGCGGCAGTGTGCGGCGCCCCGCTCGCGGGATTGCAATTGAGATTGCTACGCTGGTTGAAGTAAGAGGGGCTGACACCGGAGCCCGGCGAGGCAATTGGAACTCCTGTGCTGAAATACATAATGACGTTCCCTGTCCATCTGCCGAAAATTGCGTCTGCAACGCCGTTGATGTTGACTGCGCGGCCCTTGCCGATGGGCAGATCATAGGAAGCCTCACCGGTGAATTGCAGCTTGACGTCCTGTGGGCTTATGGCGTGTTCAAGATTGAGGTTTTTCTGATCCTGAGGCGCGCCGTAGTGCGTGCCGACAAAACCCAGCGGTGGGTTGCCGTCGTCCGTCATGAGCTTGGCCCATGTGAAGCCGATCAGCGAGGTGAAGTGCTGTGTCAGGCGCTTCTGCAACTTGACTTGCAGTGAGCTGTACTCGGAATCACCACCTGGATAGCCATGGACATTGATGCCGTTGCCAGCGCCGTAATTGCCGTTGCCAAATTGAGGATACTTTTCTAGCGAGACAAAGAGCGGTACGGTGCTGGAGCCGTAGTTCGCGTTTGTGGGCGGAAGGATTCCTGCCCACAGGTTGGGAACTGTGGTGTTGGTCAGGTTTGAGCCGTTGGCCGCAATGGTGGCCAGATCAAGCTGGTTAATATCTACGCTGCTCAATGGAATGAAGAGTCCGCGGCTGCCTACGTACCCGAGGCTGAGCACAACCTTCTGCGGGAACTCATACTCCCAGCCAAAGTTGAAGTTGTATGTGGTCGGCGTCCGTTGCGAGTGCAGCATGGTGTTCAGCGAGTTGCCCAGATTATTGGCCAACCCTGTTGGATTATGTAGCAGTGGAACCAGGCCATTCGGGAATGGATTGTTAAGCGGGCTGAGCAGAACCGTATTGCCCTGGCCTCCACCGTCATAGGCAATTGTGTTGGGGTCAAAGTTATAGTTGGTGGCGTTCCAGATGTTGGATGTTGAGTAACCATCACTGTCAAGGCCTGCGCTGCCGACCATTTGCGCGCTGGGGCCGAAGTAGAAGCCGGCGCCACCGCGAATGACGAGGTGCGCAGTTGGTTGCCAGGAGAATCCCGCGCGTGGACCGAAGTCGTGCATGTTGGTCACGAAGGGGGTGCGGGCGCCCGAATTGGCGTAGATTTCTGCACCCGTGTAATTGACCCCATTCACGGTGTTGGAGATGTTGGGATTAAAGTACTCCAGGCGGTTGTGGCGCTCCGTTTTTCCGCCGAAGATGTCCCACCGCAGTCCCACGGTGATGGTGAGTTTCTGGTTGGGCTTGTAGGTGTCTTCGATGAATGAGGCGTAGTAGGGGTTGGATTCTGCTGCGAAAAGATCCTGCGTGAAATTGGGATAAGAATTGGATTCGGTGCCAGGTTGGGTGCCCATGCCGAGCAGAGTTGAGGCGAAGTCGCTGCCACCAACCGCCGAGCCAACGGTTTGATCCGTAGCGGAGATGTCGAAAGCGTATGATCCAGAGCCCGCCGGTGGTTGGCCAACATTGAGAAAGCGCTTCAAGTACTCAAACCCAAATGTGATGACATGTTTGCCGATAAGTTTTGTGAGACTGGCATTCGCATCACTATTCTCGCTGGCGTACTGGAATGTGTTGTAATCCGCAGTTCCACCAACACCACCGCCCGCGTCATTAAAAATTATGAAGGGGAGCCCCTTCTTGATTTGTGCATCCGCCAGTGAGGATGGGAAGCCTAGCGTGGTGATATCGAATCCGTTCTGGCGCGGATCGCCGCCTTGATCCTCATAGTGCCGGGTGAAAGAGTAGCGCAGTTGGAGAAAAGTGGTGGTGTTGAAGTTGTAGTCGTCCGCAATGAGTGCGTTGCGACCATTGGTTACGTTCTGCGCGTAGTTGAGATCCCACATGTTGCCAAAGGCGTTGTATGTGGAGTTGAAGAGTCGATCGAAGGAGAAGCGCCCGAAGATGTGCTGCTTGTCGCTCTTATTCCAATCGATGCGGACGTCAAAGCGTTGCGCGCTGGTGGGATCGAGTCCCGGCGCAAAGTAGTTGTACGTAGTGTCGTTCGACGCTGTATCGCAAGGAACGCCAGGAATGTTGCTCACGTTGCACTTGGGCATCTCGGAGAGAAACTTCATACCCGTTGCGTTTGGGCTGGTGATCTTGTTGCCCGCGATCGGCTGGCGTGTTCCATCCGGATTATCGGGCAATGTTGGATCGTAGATTGTAAAACTGTCGGCGGAAAAGTCGCCTGTGCGTTCTGCGGTAGTGGGAACAGTAAAGTAATTGGAGCCGTCGAACTGCTCCTGCTGAGTCGCTTCGTAGTCCCCGAAGAAAAACAACTTATTGCGGAAGATGGGACCGCCAAACGCGCCGCCCGCCTGATAGCGATGGAAGGCGGGCGGTGTATTTGCTGCACCGCGCCCAACCTGGCTCTGCTTGTTGAAATACTCGTTGGCGGCCATGAGGTCTGGACGGAAGACCCCAAATGCATCACCGTGAAATTTGTTGGTGCCGGACTTGGTGACCAGGCTGATGACTCCAGCGCCGCCACTTAGGTAGGAGGCTGGTGTGTTCTGAGTTTCTACGCGTACTTCTTCGACGCCGTCCTCAGGAATATCCAGCGCGGGGATGATGGCGGCAGCGTTGTTTTCAGCAATGCCGATGGGACTGCCATCGACCATGTAATAAACCGAGCCGACGATGGCGCCGTTGATCGTGTATGAGGAGACGTCTACACCTGGCCGGCCACTGGATATGTTTTCAATTGCGAAGGAACTCGATGAGTTGGGTGCGCCGTTCGCAGGTGTGACACCGGGGCTGAGCTGCACCAGGTCGAAGACATTGCGCGTGAGCAGCGGGACGCGGTCAATGGCTTCTGCTGAGATAAGCTGGCCGACAGTGGAGTTGCTGGCCTCAATCAAATCGGCCGTCTCGGTGATAGTAACGACCTCAGTGACTGCGCCCACGCGTAGTTTGATGTTGGCTATCGTCACCTGGTCAACGCTGACGTTGATGTTCTTCTGCACAACTGTTTCAAACCCTTGTGCATTCGCTGTCACCTGGTAGGTGCCTGGATTCAGAGAGACGAACGAATAGTTTCCGGCTGATGTAGTCGTGCTTTGCTCAGTCAGGCCAGTGGCAGTGTTCAGCAGTGTCACCTTCGCCCCTGGCACTACTGAACCGGATGGATCTGTGACCAGGCCATTCAGCCCACCACGGCCAGCTTGCGCAAATCCAAGAGTTGAGGAAGAAACCAAGAGGAAGAGAAGAGCAAAAGTGACAACCGACAGCAACAAAATCCTTGAGTGTTTCATGGCACTCCTTTCAAGCAGGCGAGCGTTTGGGCCTGAATAAACCATTCGCATGACTTTATCCCGGCGAATGTGCATTGTCAAGCACTCATATCACAAACTTTTATCCCCGTATTTCCAACAGGATAGCTGATTATTTATAAAGATTTACCTGCAAATCGAGTCCAATCGTAGACATTTTACTCATCCAGCCAGCTTTGTAATAGCTCAGACACGCGCTCTGGCTGCTCACATGCTGAAAAGTGGCCGGCGTGGGGCAGAAGATGAAATTTACATCCACCGAGGGCACCCTTGAAAGCCTCCATCTCGGCAGCAGTGCAAATCGTGTCCTCTTCACCGGCAATAGCCAGCACCGGGCAAGCAATGGTCGCAATAGTTGACACTGAATCAATACGCAATGCAAGCCCTGCCTGAACAGCCGCCGCTGTCTTCGCGTTCATCTTCGCCATCGCGCGTATCTCACTAAATAACATCGGATTCTTATTTTGACTGCTCGCTCCGGTCAAAGATTTCACCTGGCCATCCAGAACCGCTTCGACTCCCTCTGTCTCAATCCGTTGAATCGTCGCCTTTCGCTTCTCGCGTCCCTCGGCCGTATCTGATTGTGCTTTCGAGCAGACAAAACCCAGCTTCGTCATCCGCTCAGGCGCTCGCCGCCAGAGCTCCAGCATCAGGTAGCCGCCAATCGAGCAGCCAACAAAATCAGCCTTGTCCATCTTCAAATGGTCCATCAACGCCAACACATCTTCCGCCATCCGGCCAAGAGTCAAATCAGCAACTCCGGGCACAAATCCGCCAACAGGGAGCGCCTGATTTGCTGACTTGCCCTCAAGTTCAGAGCCGCCATGACCGCGCAGATCAAGCGCGATAGCGCGATGATGCGAGAGCCGCCCAATGACAGGCAGCCAATAAGCGTGGTTGAGTGGTGTGGGATGGAGAAAGATGACCGGGCGACCGGCGCCCGCATCGAAGAACCGAAGTTGCGCGCCATCAGAGACAAAGTGTTGAATCATGCGAATACATTATCACGCGATCCAGCGTTATAACTGGTCAGAAGTTTACAACGAAATCGTCGGCGGCGCCTGAGGTGGATGATTCGTTGTTGTATTCACTGGCGGCACATTGGCAGTTGTTGTATACCCATTCGGCGTCTGCCCCTGCGGTGGATACGGCGCAGGTATCTCATCAGGGATTCCCAGCCATCCAGCCAGATATGCCACGCCAACCAATCCGCTCGAGAAGAAGAGTCCGAGTACCGCGATGACGCGTACCACGGCCACATCCCAGCCATTGGCCTGCGCCAATCCAAGACAAACACCGGCTACCTGGCGACCATAGATTGGCCGCACCAGTGGACGACCCGGAAACGGTGGCGGAAGTTGAACATTACTTCCGCAGTATGAACAGAATCGCGCGCTGTTGGGCAATCCCGAACCGCATTGCGTGCAAAAAACGGCCATTTTGAAAACCCTCCGGCTGCGGATTTAATCTCCGAGCCACATACACACGGGAATACGCAGATTCCACCGGAAAGGTTCCATGCGATTGGAAACCATTCTCATGACCCTCTCGGTGACAACTCTGGCGCCGTAACTCTACTTTTCCCGGTAAGGCTTATGCAGATACTGCCGCGCCAGGTCGCCCTGCGTCGTATCTGCGTCGGCATCAATCGCTTCCTGGTAATCGCGCATGGCGAGCGCGCGTTCACCATTCAGGTCGCGGCACATCCCTCCTGCAACAAGTGAACGTCGTTTCAACTCCGCTCCAACCGTCGGCGTCAGCGCAACCTTCTCGTAGGCATCGGCGGCCTCGCCAAAGTGGCGTTGTCCGCGCAAACTATCTCCCAGCCCGAAGTAAGCCAGTTCCATGTGCGCATCGTAGTAGAAGCCCGGCTGTGCGGCTTGGCCAATCAGCTCGCGATACGCTGCGACTGCTGCCATTCCCTCACCCGCATCCTTGCGCAGATTAGCCTCTTCCAGACTGAAAAGAAAATCATGCGGATACTCCTGGCGTAATACGTGCACAATCTTGATGGCTTCCTGATACTTTGACTCGCGACGCAGAAAGAGCGAGATCACAGTCCGTGCTTCAGCTGAAGTGAGCACACCGCGTGCCCCTGCATCACGCAATAGCGCCATCCCCTTATCCTTTGAGCCGGTCATGCCCATAAAGCCAATGAGTATCTTGAACTGCCACGGCAGCGACCCGACTACATACTCATAGACTCCATAGATCAGCTTTGCGTCCACGTAATTCTGATCGAGTTCAAGGCACCGTTGGCTGTCATCCTTCGCCTGAATCGCCAACCGCATTCCGGCCCCGAAACTGCGAGGAACCATCGCCAGGTAAACCGCCTTCAGGCTCTTTGACCACGCTCGCGAAAAAAGCGCATCCACATCATTTGGGTTCTTGTCCAGTTGCGCATTCGCCTCATTGATTGCCTCGTCGTAGAGAGAAAAAATCTGCGCGTGCACCTTGGGGTCTTCAGGCGTTGGATGCTTGCCGGTCAGAAAACCGTCATTGGCATAGAAGGTTGTGTCCAGCAGATCCTGCCGGTAAAGTTCGCGAAAGATCACGGCGTGTAGCAAGAGAGCGGTTGCCTGCGCGTTGCCAGGATGATCCGTATGGAGACGGTCAAGGCGTTCAACAGTGCCCTCATAATCCTGCTCATAGAAGCGTGCCATCGCCTCTTTAACCAGCGGATCCAGATTGAGAGGATTGGTGTGAACCGGAGCTTGCGCTTGAAGTGAGCATGCAAAGAGGAGAAAGCAGAGCAGTGGAAGGTTCAAGAGCGCACGAACGATTGAACAACGTTCCCAAGGCTTCATCGTTCTCACCTCCAAACCCATCGTGCGCAACTCCTTCATCGACATTCAATCCTTCCCTGTCCATTGTATTCAGTCGGGCGAGCCTGAGTTGCGCAAGAGGAAGCAATCTGCGTGAATGCAGCGCGGCAACCTTGAATTGGGAATGAATTGGGAATGAATTGGGAATGTCGAGTTCTGCTTTACGGTAGGATTGAACTATGGATTTGAACTTGGTCCCAAAAGATTCCCCGCTCATTGTCGCGTTGGATTTCCCCGACGCTGCCACAGCCCTCGCACTCGCCGGCAGGTTGGAAGGCTCGGTCAAATGGCTCAAGGTTGGCTTGGAACTTTACATTGCTGCTGGCCCGATGTTTGTTGAAGAGCTCATCAAACGCGGACATTCAATCTTTCTGGATCTGAAGCTGCACGATATTCCAAACACCGTTGCTGGAGCCGTTCGCTCCGCCGCTTCACTTGGCGTTCGGATGCTGACCCTTCATGCTGCTGGAGGACCAATAATGCTGGAAGCGGCGAAGAATGCAATTGCGAATCTTGAGAACCCTCCACAACTTCTCGCTGTCACTGTGCTGACAAGCATGGATCAAGCGCAAACTACTGCAATCGGAATTGAGCGTTCGCCCGCAGAGCAGGTTGCGTTGCTGGCACGCATGGGAATTGCAGCAGGAATCAATGGATTTGTTTGCTCGCCTGAAGAGGTGAGCAAGCTGCGTGAGCTGACCGGAGCAAGTGGAGTTTTGGTCACGCCGGGAATTCGGCCCGCTGGAAGCGAAGTTGGCGATCAGAAACGGATTGCGACTCCAACTGAAGCCTTGCGGCTTGGCGCGAGCTACATTGTGGTTGGACGGCCGATTACGCAGGCGAAAAATCCAGTTGAAGCTGCGAGAGAAATTTTGCGCCAGATTTCTGGGTGATTTTGGCAGTATCAACAAACAGAAAATGCACTAAAACACTGAGCATTAGAGCATTTTTTAGCTTGCAAAAAAGCGCTGTAAGCAGATGAAATACAGGGAGGAGCAATTTTGCTCAGCCTCTCATTCAGCCGCGCGTCACAATTGACTTTGTACGAACACTGGCTTGGTTTAGCTCTCCATCTCTGCTTCGCACTCCCCTATCGGCACTGAGGGGGGATTTGATGGGTACCCAGGCGCCGCCGGAAGTAAATCGTTTCTCAGTGCCCTGCCCGACTCTTGTGCCCGAACATTCTCTTCGACCCTGTGTGTGGTGAAGCTTATGTCAACTTATCGTTCTTGCGAACCGGTAAATGATCTGGCCCTCGACGCTGAAGAGTTGCGCGCCAAATATGACGCCCTCGCACTGGGCAGCCAATGGGGCGAGCATCCCAAACACCCAATGGAACAATGGCAAACCGAGGTCCATCGCAAAATTACCCGCGACGGCTACTGGGATTGGGTCGTTGCAAAACTCAAGCTGGCAGAGGCCAAAATCCACAAGGACCCCTTTTTGGCGGAAGCTGAGCAGCAGGAAATCATGGAACTCCAAGCCGGAGACCCGGGAAATCAGGGTGCGTAAAGCGGTACTCCGCTGCGTCCACCTTGTCCCTCGCATTTGGGGATAAAGGATTCAAATACCTCGTCTCACGTGCTTTGTGAAAGGGCTCGGCATTAGCCGCGCCGTAAACGACAGCCTAATGATCGTAGACTTGAGTCCCTGAGGGATATTATGCTCCGGCTGCCCCGCTCCCTCGCAATTGCGGACCAGTGATTCAAAACTTCCCGCTCCTCAATCTTTATGAAGGGTACGGGCTTTAGCCCGTACATTATCACTCAATAAAATCGTGGACTTTAGTCCCTGAGGGATGCTTCTCGCATCCCTGTATTTTGATTTACGGAGGGAGGCGGGGGTTTTAACCCCCGCATTAACGTCATTCAAATCATCGGGCTTTAGCCTTGGGCTTTGATCTTCGTAATTCACAACCCCATCGCGACAGAACGAAAAGAATCACGGCGATGATTAAACGCCCTACCCTCCCGTAGGGAGAGGACGAAAGTAGCCCAGGGTGAACCCTGAGCCCAGCGAAGGGGAAACC
>DAHXOQ010000290.1 GCA_027364815.1 Acidobacteriaceae bacterium
GTGAGGAATCGGGGAGTCCGGTCTTGGTCTCTTCGCGGTGCAATTTTTCAGCAGCAGTTTTTGGCTTGGGGGTACGCTGGAGGTTCGTCATTGCGACCTGGGCTGCGTAGAGAAGTTTGCTGCCGAGCTTGTCGTCGATGTAATCGAACATCATTCCATGCGAGACACAGGCGATGAAATCGGAGATGTCCTGTTGCGAGCCGAGCCTGGGCATGGCGTTGCGATAGGCGGTACGCATCATATCCTGGCGATCGTAGAAGCCAATGCCGACTCGACGTGCTTGATTGTGCGCGTCATTTGCAGCGACGATGCATGCGTCGACGGCGGAAAGCTGCTCTTCGTTTTTAACCAGATCATCTTCCATGGATTGATTGTGCGGTAAAGGAAGGAAATAATCTGCAAAGCTTTGCAGGGATCAGAAGTCAGATGTCAGGGGTCAGGGTGTGATGTTATTTTGTGGGATGGGTTGGGGTAGAAGGCGCGCCGATCCTACCCCTGTTTGAAGCATGCTGGCGCGGGTGACATTTCAGCCCATCCGCCTTCGCCAAATGGCTTCGGCGCGACAAGCCCGGCGCGGCAGACGTAGAGTTTTGGATGGTTTTCGGCACGACTGAAAGTCGTGCCCTTTCACAATGCACGAGAACTGGGGTTTGTTGGTTCCCACCCTTTCCGCAAAGTGCGCGGCATGGATGGGGCACCCGGCGGCAGACGGCCCGACTGAAGTCAGGCCCTGATACAAAGCACAAGAACTGAGGTTTATTGATTCCCATCCCTTCCGCAAAGAACGTGAAAGGATCGAGAGACACCCGGCATAATAGTATGTATATGACGCAAAGCATTGTGAGGACTATTCGTTAACGCAAGGAGTCAGTAATGCGCAAAAAAATCTTGTTTGCATTCATCTGTATTCTTCTCCAGATTACATATATTCATTGCGCAATAAGTCAGTCAAGTCAACAAAATATCGATCAATTGTTTTTAACTGCTGCAGAAAATGGAGATTTGGATCACGTAAAAGACTTAATTGAAAAAGGCGCTAATCCTGAAGCAGCTGACAAAGATGGGAGTACTGCTCTGATATTGGCATCTTTTCGAGGTCGGATCGAGGTCTGTAAATTGTTACTTGCGAGGGGTGCCAAATTAGAGGCGAAAAACAAGTTTGGCAATACGGCTCTATTTGCAGCGGCGGCGAAAGGTCAAGACGACCTCGTGAGTCTTTTACTGGAAAAAGGCGCAGACATAGAAGCCAGAACTGATAATGGCGGTACTCCACTTGATGCCGCAGCATTTGCTGGCAAACCGGAAACGATTAAATTATTGCTGGCCAAAGGTGCCAACATTGAAGCAAAAGCTAACGGCGATATTACGGCACTTTTACTAGCAGTTTTAGAAGGTCAAATAGATGCAGTGAAAGTGCTGTTGCAATATGGAGCCAATATCGAGGCCGCCAATCAAAATGGAGGTACTCCGCTCATGGTGGCTGCTCTCAAGGGAAAGCTTGATGTCGTGAGGCTGTTACTTATGCATGGAGCTGATATTGAAGCAAGATCTAAATTAGGCTTTACTCCGATAGCAGTAGCTTCAGGCGCAGGGAATTTGGATGTTGTGACGTTCCTTTTATTCGCGGGCGCTGATTACGATGCAAAGGACATAGTGGGAAATACTCCATTGATGGATGCCATCGCTCAAGGCAAACTGGAAGTGGTAAGACTTTTGTTGATTAAGGGTGTAAATACTCTAACAACAAATGGAGATAATAAAACAGCAATGGATATTGCCCTCTCTGCAGGCAATAAAGAAATTATTCAACTCCTACAAGATGCTTCGATAGCGAAGCAGGAAAAATCGCTCGGCAAGAAATAGACGAATATTGGGGATGTATTAAAAAATCGATTTTATCAGACAGTAATTCCGTAAATTTGTTAACCAATGGATACATTTCATAAATTACGTTTTGAATTTGCGCTGTCGTAACTCCTGTCTTGCTCAATCAAAAAACAGTGAGGGAAGTGTGGTGAGGGCAGGACACGCGAATATTAATGCGGTTGAATCCCAGGTCTCAAAAACGAGACCTGGGGCACCCGTAAATTCTTCAGTAGAAGAATCTATGTGACCATTTAGTAACTTTTCACCCACTCAACAAGTGAGCGGACGGCGATGCCGCTGGGGCCTTTGGCGATGTAGGGCTTGGTGTCTTCGATCCAGGCGAGGCCGGCGATGTCCAGGTGGATCCAGGGGGTTTCGCCCGCGAAGACGTGGAGGAACTCGGCGGCGGTGATGGCTCCGCCGTGGCGTCCGCCTGTGTTCTTGATGTCGGCGATGTCACTTTTGATTTGCTCGGCGTACTCTTCGCCGAGAGGAAGACGCCAGTATTTTTCGCCAGTGGTTTTTGCGGCGGCGGCGAATTTTTCCCAGGGGGGGGCATCGTTGGAGAAGGCCCCGACGTTGGTGGTGCCGAGCGCGACGACGCAGGCTCCGGTGAGGGTTGCGGCGTCAATCAAATGAGTGGCTCCGAGCTGGCGGGCGTAGGTGAGGCCATCGGCGAGGACTAGGCGGCCTTCGGCGTCGGTGTTGATGATTTCGATAGTCTTGCCGGGCTCGTCGTCGGAGAAGGGCATGGCGGTTTGCACGTCGCCGGGCTTTTGGGCCTTGCCGGCGGGCATGTTCTCTGCCGAGCAGACGACGCTGATGACGCGGACGTTGGGCTTGAGGAGGGCGATGGCGCGCATGGCTCCGATCATGGCTGCTGAACCGGCCATGTCGTATTTCATTTCGTCCATTTCGGCGCCGGGTTTGAGCGAGATGCCGCCGGTGTCGAAGGTGATGCCCTTGCCGACGAGGCCGAGGACGGGGCCATCCTTTGGTGCGGGCTTACCTGGAACTACGGGGGGCTCGTATTTGAGGACGATGAGCGCGGGTGGTTCTTCAGAGCCCTGGGAGACGCTCCAGAATGCGCCCATCTTGAGCTCGTGGAGTTTTTCGGTGGAGTGGACTTCGCATTGGAGGCCGACTTCGTGGGCCATGACGGCGGCGCGCTGGCCGAGGATGGTGGGTGTGAGCTTGTTGCCGGGCTCGTTGACGAGGGTGCGGGCAAAGTTCTGGCTCTCACCGAGGATGAAGCCGGCGTTCACTGCGGCTTTAATGGCATCGGTTTCTGGAGCGATAAGGGTGAAGGATGCGATGGATTGATCTTTACGGTCACTGCGGTAGGTGTCGGGGTCGAAGTCGCCGATGAATGCGCCTTCAATGGCGGCCTGGGCGGCGGCTGCGGTGTCGAGCGCTTCGGATGTGGGGAGGGCGAAGACGAGGTCGCGGAGGTTGCGGGGTTTGCAGAAGCGGACGGCGGTTCCGGCGGCGTTGCGGAGGGCGATTGGAGCGAGCTTGTCGGCTTTGCCGAGTCCGATGATGAGAAGGCGCCTGGCTGCGATGCCGGCGGGGGCGTGGAGGAGCAGTGTCTCATTGGCGGCGGCCTTGAACTCGCCCGAAGAGAGGACGGCGGCACAGGCGGCGAGGAGGGCCGGGTCTGTGCTCAGGAGAGTGGGCTGCGGCTTGGCGTTGGGGCCTTTTGCGGTCTGGGTATCGGCGGCGGTGACGGCAAGGAGTTCAGTCTGAATGGAGGAGGGGTTGGAGGAAACGAGAACTGGATTCATGTGAGTATTATTTCAC
>DAHXOQ010000291.1 GCA_027364815.1 Acidobacteriaceae bacterium
ATGCGGCCATTTTTGATTTCAACACCGCGGAGTGCTTCGAGAAGTCGTGAGAGCGATGATTGACCGATGGCGGGGACGAGCAGGTCGCAAGTGAATTCGAGCTCGGTGTCTTTGACAAGTTCGAGATTGCGATCAAGTTGCCTGACGCCAACAGTTTCAACACGCATGCGATTATTTTCAGCGGGATGAATGGCGGTAGGCAGGCGATGCCAGGCGAATTTGACGCCTTCCTGTTTGGCGTGTTCGTACTCGAAGTCGAAAGCGGAGATATCCTGCTCACCGCGACGGTAGAGCAGGATGACTTCGCCAGCTCCGAGGCGACGCGCAGCGCTGGCTGCGTCAATGGCGGTGTTGCCTGCTCCGACGACGATGACTGTGCCGGAGAGCGAACGAATGTGGCCTGTTTTGTATGCGGAGATAAGTTCGAGTGCATTCATCACACCGGGGTGGTCTTCGCCGGGAATGCCAAGGCGCTGCATTGCCCCGAGACCAACGCCGAGAAAGATGACGTCGAACTCTGATTCGAGTGTCGCAAGGTCGTCCGCAGCGTCGATGCCGAAGCCGAAACGGAATTCCACGCCCATGCGATGGATGAGTTCAACTTCGCGGAGGCTGTCAGAAGCGCGGAGTTTGTACTCAGCGACTCCGTAGGTGTTGAGGCCGCCGGGCAAAGGACGACGCTCGATGAGCGTAACTTGCGAGCCGTGACGGCGAAGCTCAGCGGCGCAGGCGAGTGATGCGGGACCACCGCCGATGCAGGCAACTCGCAGTGGAATTGCAGCAGGTGGATAAGGAAGCATTTCTTCGCCGGAGGCGTGGAAGAAGTCTATGGCGTGTCGCTGAAGAAGCGCGATGGCGATGGGCTCGCGCTGGTCGCGATGCATGACGCAAGAGCCTTCACAGAGAACTTCAACCGGACAGACTCGGGCGCAACTGCCGGCGAGAATGTTTGCGTCGAGAATTTTGTGCGCCGCGCCGCGAAGATTTCCGCTGGCGATGCGCTTGATGAAGCCGGGAACGTCAATGTGCGTGGGACAGGCGGCTGTGCAGGGCGCGTCGAAGCAGTTGAGGCATCGATGGGCCTCAAGGACGGCAGCCTGCGGCGCGAGAGGCGGCTTGAGTTCGGCGAAGCGCGAATGGAGATCTTGGCTTGAGGGTATTGCTCGTACAGTCATCGTGTTACACCTCAACGTGAGTCTATGAAAATAGCGCAAGAGATGGTGTGAGGGCAATGGCAAAGTCGGATATGAAGATGCGTGGAACAAAAGGAGGCAGTGAAGAAAGGGGGTTTTGACGATATGCGGCCGCGGAATTCATAAATAAATCGTAAATAACCAGTGAAGAAAAGCGCAGAAATGACGCATCTTTTGCAGTGCGTAAAGGTTTTGCTTGTTGATGTAGAGCGGAGTGGGTTATCAGTGAGTATGGTGAAAATGATTCGTACTTGGCGGTTGCCTGGCGTATCTCTGCTGGTCTTTGCGCTGTGCGCGCGGTGGATGGTTGCAACTGAACCGGCAAAGCTGCTGGTGAAGAATGCGCAAATCTTCACGATGGCGCGGGGGCAGGAGAAGCCGTTTGCCGGCTATCTGCTTGTCGGCAACGACGGTCGCATAGTTGCCGTTGGCGAGGGCGTGCCGCCAAGCAGTGTGAATGCGCGCACAATTTTTGATGCGCAGGGCCAGTGGGTGATTCCGGGATTTCTTTCAGCGCACAGTCATCTGTGGCAGAGCGCGTTTCGCGGGTTGGCGGCGGAGAAGACGCTGCTCGGATGGATTGACGAGCTCTATGGCGAGCGCGCAAGCAAGGCGAAGGCGGAAGACTTTTACTGGTTCACGCTGCATGGAGCGCTTGATCATCTGCGCCACGGCGTTACGGGCGCCTATGACTTTACTTATGGCGGGTCGAAGAAGCAGTGCAATGGAATTGAATGCGACATGGCGGCGTTTCGCGGCGAGAGCGAGTCAGGAATTCGATTCATCCATGGAAACCAGCCGGATACGATCTCGACAACAGACACGGCGGCAATGGCGAGGGTGCGGCTCAAAAGTTTTTTGGATTGGGTGAACGCGCAGCCGCAGAGCGATAGATTTTTAAGCGTGATGCTGAATGGATCGACAGCCTTCAACAACACTTATCAGCAGGCGGTTGCGGAGACGGCGGAGATGGATGAGTTTCATCTTGGCAACCAGAGCCATTATCTGGAACCGCCGAACGCGGTAGGCGAGGAACAATCGAAATTCCGCTGGTTCATGGATAGCGGCATGATGCGGCCAACACTTTACTTTGGGCACTTCATTCACACCAACGATTTCATTCTGGATGAAGTGGCGCGCGTGCATGGAGGGATGAGTTGGAATCCGCTTTCGAATGGACGGCTGGCATCGGGGGTCGCAGATATTCCAAAGTATTTGAAGAAAGGGATTCGCGTGGGGATGGGCGTGGATGGCGAAGCTTCAGCGGATATTGCCGATCCCTTCGAAAATATGCGCAGTGGACTTTACGCGATTCGTGACAAGTATGAGGATGCGACGATCATGAGTCCGTATACAGTGCTCTATCTGCACACGATGGGTTCGGCGGATGTGATGGGCGTCTCCGACAAGCTGGGAAGTTTGGAAGTGGGAAAATTAGCGGATTTTCTCGTGATTGATCCTAAAAATTATGGGACTGTCTTTGATCCTTACGCGAGTTTGGTGCTTGTTACGAGCCATGAAGATTTGACACGCGTGTATGTTGGCGGCGATTTGAAGGTGGAGAAGGGCGTGGTGCTCAATCAGCCGATGGAGAAGATTGAGGTTGAGGTTGAGAAGAGGTCAGCCGCGACGCTGGCAAAGTGATTTTTAGTAGACGATTTTATTTGGTGATTCAATCCATGCGGCAAAGCTGGCCCAGGCTTCTTCACGCAGCAGATTGATGGCCGGGAGAGAGCGCGCGTCGGCTGGCTTCAGGAATTCGTCATAAATAAAATCGTCGTCAAAGCCTGCGTGGCCGGCATCATCGGCGGTTGCGCCGTAGTAGACGACACTGAGACGCGCCCAGTAGCAGGCCGCGAGGCACATCGGGCAAGGTTCGCAGCTGGTGTAGAGTTCGCATCCGGCGAGCGAGAAATTTGCGAGCGCTTTGGTGGCGGCGCGGATAGCGTTGACTTCGGCATGGGCTGTAGGGTCGTGTGTTGCAGTGACGGTATTGACGCCTTCGCCGATTATTTTTCCCATCATGCACGATGACGGCGGCGAAGGGCCCTCCGGCGCCTGAGGTCACGTTCAGCGTAGCGAGTTCGATGGCGCGACGCAGAAAGGCTGGATTTGGGCTCCGGTTTTCTGATGCAGGCGAGTTGGGCTCGGCAGACATTTTTGTGCTTGCTCTTCCCTTCTGTAACAGCGAGAGTAAAAACAGTAGAATCAATCAAAGTATGACACAAGCGATCCGATCAACTCGAGTAGTGACACCGGAGGGTATTCGCGCTGCTTGCCTTCACATTAAGAATGAGCAGATCCATGCGGTGCGCACATGGGAGGATGTGCCTGCGGGAGTTCCGCTGCATGATTATGGCGAGCTGGCGATATTGCCCGGCCTTGTGGATTCACATGTTCACATCAACGAGCCGGGGCGCACGGAGTGGGAGGGATTCTGGACGGCTA
>DAHXOQ010000292.1 GCA_027364815.1 Acidobacteriaceae bacterium
TTCGCCTTGATCTTGTTCTCAATCGGCTGAGGCGCAATAAACTTTCCACCCGATGTCTTGAGCAGTTCCTTCTTCCGGTCTGTGATCGAAACAAAACCATCCGCATCAATCGCCGCAATATCCCCCGTCAAAAACCATCCATCCTTGAAGCACTCGGCGTTGGCTTCCGGCTTGTTCCAGTAGCCGGCAAAAACTGACGGCCCCTTTACCATCAGTTCCCCATCCTCAGCCAGCTTGCACACCGAAATTGAAATTGGCTTGCCCACACTCCCAATGCGATGAACCTTTGGCGTGTTGATCGCGATCACCGGCGAAGTCTCCGTCAGTCCATAGCCCTCCAGAATCTGAATTCCCACTGACGCATACCAGTTCGCCGTATCCACACCCAACGGCGCTCCACCTGAAACATAAACACGCACATTGCCGCCAAAAGCTTCGGTGATCTTCGAGAAAACAACCTTCTGAGCCAACTTCCAGAGCGGTGACGCTGGCTTACGGCCATCGTAAATCGTCGCGCGATGCCTCGACCCAAGACGCACAGCCATGTGCAGTATCCGCGCACGAATCGCTGATAGTCCTGCGCGCCGCTCAACTTCCTGGCGGATCTTTTCGTACATGCGCGGCACGCCAACAATCACTGTCGGCCTGATCTGCTTCATTGCCGCTGGAAGTTTTTCAAATTGAGGGCAGTACGCAACCGATGCATTGCTGAAGTACATCACATAATCGAGCACCCTCGCCGTGATGTGCGAGAGCGGCAAAACCGAGATGCACGTATCGGAAGCGTTGAAGTCAAATCCCTCACAGGCAAAGCTGACATTATTGCTGATATTGGCATGGGTCAGCATCACGCCCTTCGGCTCGCCCGTAGTTCCGGATGTGTAAATCAGCGTCGCCAGATCGCCCGGCGAAACTGATTTTACCAGCGCGTCAAAGACCGGATCGTGCTCGTTCGCACGCGCATCCGCTATCGCAACAAACTCTTCAAAGCGGACCGCGCCTTCCACCTCTCCATTCGCTTCCATCAGAATGACGCGCTCAATCGGCGTACTCTCGCGTACCGCGCTCAACTTATCAAAGAGCGCTCGCGTAGAAACAATCGCAATGCGGCTTCCAGAGTCGCGCAGAATCTGCGCCATCTGCGGCCCGGTCAAGGTCGGGTAAATCGGCACATCCACCGCGCCTACGCCGAGAATTGCGAAATCCGAAATTGCCCACTCGTAGCGCGTCTCGCTGATGATGGCGACGCGGTCGCCCTTCGCAATCCCCCAACTCAGCAACCTCTCGGCAAGCGCGCGCGCACGCTGATAAATCTGTGCCCCTGAAACAAAATTCCAATTGTCGGCTGCATCTTGAACCTGCATGGCGCGTGATGAATTGGCTGCTGCTATGCGCAGGAACAGCTCATTCAACGTATGAACGGGAGTCATTAATGTCATTTCTCACCCAGCACAGCGAAAGTACGTATGAATCAACTGAAAAAGTCTAACAGTCCAAGCTCAGAGTTGTAGAGGGGGGCAATCACAGAATAATGATGCAAAACAAATTAACTTTTTAAAATATCCTAAAAAAACTGTGGCCATCAATATAGACAGCCACAGTTCCAAACTTCTCACTATTTTCAAAGTCAAGCCTGTTGCCGCGGCTTCAGCCGAATAAAGTGCCTGGAGTAAAGATCCCACTTGCTGAGCAGCCACTGCGCCCGTGTGCTGCCGGTCTTTGCGGCGTGCAACTCAATCACCTCACGCAACTCATCGAGCGTCAGGTCTTCCAATTCATCCCAAACCTCGGGCTCCAGAAATCCCTTGTGATAGCGCCCTCGCGAGAGGAACTTCCCATCCTCGTCAAAAACCCACGCCACGCCGCCCGTCATTCCGGCGCCAAAGTTGATCCCGGTCGCGCCCAGCACAATCACCGTTCCGCCGGTCATGTACTCGCACGCGTGGTCGCCCACACCCTCCACAACCGTTAGCGCGCCGGAGTTACGCACCGCAAATCGCTCGCCGGCGCGACCCGCCGCAAAGAGTGTGCCGCCGGTTGCGCCGTAGAGCGCCACGTTGCCGAGAATCGTATGCTTGTTGCTCTCACGCGCCGCTCTCCCCTGACCGCGCAGAATAATCTCGCCGCCGCAAAGTCCCTTGCCGACAAAATCATTGGCCAGTCCTTCGAGCTTCAGATTCATTCCCTCAATCGCAAAGGCGCCAAAGGATTGCCCTGCCACACCATTCAGGTCAAAGTGGAAATCCGGTTTCGCTGTCAATGAGTTCGCTGCCTTGTACAACGCAACCTCACCCGAAAGTCGCGCACCCAGCGTGCGATCCTCATTCGTTATGCGCGTCTGCACACGATAGCTCATGCCCGCCTTGTACGCTGCCAATCCACTCTCAACCCACACATCATCGACGGCCGCGCGATCATCCGGACGATCATTGCGCCC
Organism: Acidobacteriaceae bacterium; assembly: GCA_027364815.1. Lineage (GTDB taxonomy): Bacteria > Acidobacteriota > Terriglobia > Terriglobales > Acidobacteriaceae > CAIMNN01. Next base: position 2,438 of record DAHXOQ010000292.1, read on the forward strand.
GCCCATCCAGCGCACATCTCCGCCCGTCTCTCTTGCGATTGCCGCCGCGCCAAGCATTGGCTTCAGATCCAGATTCGCATCGAACCTCACCTGCTCCAGTAAATCCGTCCGTCCCGTTGCCGCTGCCAGCGATGGCAATCCAAGCTTCGCCAGCCACATCTGCAAATCAATCGCGAGCTCATCAAAATACCGCACCACATGCTCCGGCTTGCCGCGGAACTTCGCGCGCAACTCCGGTTTCTGCGTCGCAATTCCCGTCGGGCAAGTATTCAAATGGCACTGCCTCGCCATATCGCACCCCAGCGCAACCAGCACTGAAGTCCCAAAGGCAAACTCGTCGGCACCAAGCAACGCCGCAATCAAAATATCTTTCGCAGTCCTCAACCCACCATCCGTACGCAAACGCACGCGCCCACGCAGCCCATTGTGAATGAGCACCTGCTGCGCCTCAGCCAACCCAAGCTCCCATGGATTACCCGCATGTTTAATACTCGACAACGGCGATGCTCCCGTTCCACCCGCATGACCGGCAATCGCAATGTAATCCGCGTAAGCCTTCGCCACACCTGCGGCAATGGTTCCAATCCCGCAACTTGAAACAAGCTTCACGCCAATCGCAGCGCGCGGATTCACACGCTTCAAATCAAAAATCAACTGCGCCAAATCTTCAATCGAGTAGATATCATGATGCGGCGGAGGCGAAATCAGCGTCATCCCCGGCTGCGCATGACGCAACCGCGCAATCAACTCCGTCACCTTGTGCCCCGGCAACTGTCCGCCCTCGCCCGGCTTCGCTCCCTGCGCACCCTTGATTTCCAACTCATCCGCGTGCGCCAAATATTCAGCCGTCACGCCAAAGCGTCCGCTCGCGACCTGCTTGATTTTGTTGTTCAAGAGGGAAGGTACGCCGAATTCTTTCCCCGATAAAGTAGGCTTGTAAACTTCCCGGTCCTCGCCACCCTCACCGGTATTCGAACGTCCACCGAGAATGTTCATCGCCTCAGTAATCGTCTGGTGCGCCTCCGGAGAAAGAGAACCAAAGCTCATCGCGCTTGCAACGAAAGTCTTCGCCATGCTGCGCGGAGCTTCCACCCGGCTCACATCAAGTTCAGGTCCAGCCGGACGAACCTCCAGCAAATCCCGCAGATTCGCCGCTGTCGATTCTTCCGCTTGCATTGTAAAACTCGCGAATGTAGCCAACTCC
>DAHXOQ010000293.1 GCA_027364815.1 Acidobacteriaceae bacterium
GGCGTCGAGGCGCAGCTCGACGGGCTGTGCTCCAATCAGGTGACGTTGCGCTCCGGCGGCTATATCGTCATCAACCAGACCGAGGCGCTGGTCGCCATCGACGTCAATTCCGGCCGCTCAACCCGCGAGCACCATATCGAGGATACCGCGCTCAAGACCAATCTTGAGGCCGCCGAGGAAGTCGCCCGCCAGTTGCGGCTCCGCGATCTTGCCGGCCTGATCGTCATCGACTTCATCGACATGGACGAGCGCAAAAACCGCAACAAGGTGATGGCCGCGCTTGAAGATGCCCTCAAGGTCGACCGCGCGCCGACCAAGGTTCTCCAGTTCAACGACTTTGGTTTGGTCGCCATCACACGCAAGCGCGTCAAGCAATCACTCGAGCGCACGTTGAGCGTCCCTTGCCCGGTCTGCCAGGCAACTGGAATGGTGAAGAGCCCGGCGACGGTTGCGAACGAAATCTTCATCGAACTCCGCAAGATGAAGAAGCACTTCGAGAGTGGAGACGTTCTGGTTCGCGTTCACCCGGAGACAGTCAAAGTGCTCAAAGCCAACAACGCAACCTGGGTTGCCGACTACGAAGAACTGGTGGGCAAGAACATTCTCATCAAGAGCGACCCAACGCTGCATCCTGAACAGTTCGATATTCAGGGATAATTTGTTGCTTGCGTCACTACAACTAAAGGCCGGAGAAATTTTACTCCGGCCTTTATCTATTTGCAATGTATAAAGTGCGCCAAATTGATGATCTGAAAAGATTTCATGAAGTGGGAAATTTGAGAATTATTCGCGAAAAATCCATGCAACTTTAACCTGGAAATTGCGGTCTATATCGGTGACCGAGTAAGTTTTCGGCGCAAGACGCTTGCATCAAACCCGGAGGTTCAGTTATGCCATTCATGGAATGGTCATGCGCATTCAGGCGCGCCTTTTTCTTCCTGCTCGTTGCATCACTTGGCAGCACTCTAGCCTGCGCACAAAGCACGATTTCCCACTTCCAATTGAATCAAGACGATTCGGGTTTCTCTTCTTCTACGACGAATTTACCCGATGATCCGAGCGACGCAACCATGCTCAAAGCTGCCGTACTCGATGGAAATGCTTCAGGCGGCGGCGGTGGCGGCGGCATTGGGGGCAGGCTATTCGATGCAAGCCACCTCTCATTTGAGCTTGGAGGCGGATTCAACGCGCCGATTGGCAATGACACACCCTACATTACATGGGGTGGAAATTTTACTTTGGGCGCCGGACTTCACTTCACAAAACGGCTTTCGGCTCTAATCGAGTACCAGTTTATAGATGACAAACTTCCCGGTGCTTTCATTGCAGCTGTAGGCAACGGCGCAACCAACGGCAATGCGCACATATGGTCAATCACGCTTGCCCCGGTTATCGATCTCTTTCCGAAACGTACAAATAGTGTGTATATAACCGGCGGCGGCGGTTTCTATCACAAGACCACCTTCTTCGATATTCAACAGTGCTGTGACTATTATGGAAACCCTATCACTATCAACACGAATGGGTTTTCTTCCAGGCAGGCGGGTGCGAACATTGGCATGGGCTACTCGCGCAGATTGGGTGGCATGTATGGCGATGGAAAGATGAAGCTCTTTGCGGAGGCGCGTTATCTTTTTGTCAATACTCCACCGACTTCGCAGGTCAATGGACTGGGCACGACGGATTTGATTCCGGTCACACTCGGTTTGCGATGGTGAGTCACGTCTAGCGATTCGCGCTCTCAATGCCCATTCCCAATCAAGGAGCGCGAGTCTGCTAGAGAACACCGGTCATTCTAAGCCAGACCACTCCGCCGGCAAAGACGCCAACCGGCGCAAGACCGACCATCATGAGCAGGTACCAGATCGGTTGCTTGCCGCGGCTTTGCATTGCGGTCATCGCCGAGAGCATGAGGATGATCAACGCGAGTGCGAGCGCGTGAATGAGTGGGTTTGCAGCGGCTAAACGCGCGGTGACCAAGCCACCGAGTGCGGCTGAGAGAAAAAGAATTCCGGCATTGGAGAGCGTGTAGCCGATGCTCGGCTTCTTTTCAATTGCAGCCCAGGTTGGAATCACGCGGCGCAGAATAAATGTGCCGAGAGCCTGCACGAGCATCATCACAATGAAGCCGGCACCAAGAGCGAGGAATGCGCGCAGCATGACCATCATGAGTGTGTGTCCTCTTTCTTCAGCCACGGTGGTGGAGGCTCGGTTGCGGTGCCCACTTCACCGCGATCGATGCGTCGCATCAGGTTGCGTGCAAGGCGAGGCTCGCCCGGGTCATACTCGCCGCTGATCGTGCAAAGGTCGAGGAACTCATCGCAGAGTGCGCTGCGCTCTTCCTGTTGAGCGAGGATCGATTGCAGCGCAAAAGCCAACTCACGCAACCGCTCCGCCTCAGGCCATTGCTCGCCGGGGTTCAAGTGCGAGGCGTCTCCAAACAATCCGCGGCGGCCTTGAGAGCACTCTTCAAGGCAAGCCATCAACTGCTCGCTGAAGACGGCGACCAGCGGAGAAACGTCGGCTCGCTGAATTTCCGCGCTTTCATCATGCGCGTGCGGAGGCTCGTAATCATCAGGCACCTGTTCGCGCTGGGCATACTCGCCCGCTTCCTCTTCACTCTGCATTTTTACTTCGCTTTCATCGCTGCTTCAATCTCTTCGGCAGTGTGCGGCAGATCGGCGTCCAGGTCGATGAGCTTGCCATCTTCGCCAACCATGAAGTCGCACTCAAGGCGCACGCCGATATTTTCTTCCGGAATATAAATGCCGGGCTCAATAGTAAAGACCATGCCGGGCTTCAGCACCGCAGGGTACACAATCTGGCTGTAGACATCATGCACGTCAATGCCTAACATGTGCCCGATCCCGTGCATCCAATATTTGCCCAGCGGCTCGCCATGCAGATCTTTGCCATGGGTGTTGATGTAGTTGTAGGCGACGGTGTCAAGCGCGTCCGGATCCGTATGCGCCCAATCAAGCAGCTTCGACTTGCCCGCGACAAACGACTCGATCGCCGCCTTCTGCGCGTTGTAAAGGATGGTGTAAATCTCGCGTTGACGGTCCGTGAAATGTCCGTTCACCGGCACAGTACGCGTGATGTCACTTGCATACATTGAGTACTCGCAAGCCGCATCGACGACGACCAGCTCACCATCCTGCATGGTGCGCGAGTTCTCTGAGTAGTGCAGCGTCGTCGAGTTGGGTCCCGAGCCGACGATAGGGAAATAGGCCGGCCGCTCGCAACCGTTCTCCATCCAGACCTTGGTCATGGAGCCTGCAACGGCCAACTCAGCTGCGCCGGGGTGCACAGCCTTGAACATGGCGCGCTGTCCGAGGATGGATGCGTACGAGGCTTTCTTGAGCAGAGCAATCTCGCCGGGATCTTTGATCAAGCGCAGTTCGGCGACGATCTTCGCGATGTCTTTGGTCTTGGGCGCCTTGGGTGCGGAGACAGTGATGGCGATCCAGTCAAGCAGTGTACCGGCCTGCTTGGAATCCGGCTCAACAGCGATCTTGTAAGCAATAGATGGGTCGTCAGCGGCGAGCTTGCTCAAGAGCGCGGGCAGATCGCTCAGGGATTTCACCTCGTCT
>DAHXOQ010000294.1 GCA_027364815.1 Acidobacteriaceae bacterium
GCCGGGCGGATTTGCGGGTTCTCCGGGGCGATTGCCGTTCTCAGAATCTCAGCGTCCGGTGTGGAATCCGAGTGGGTTGGAAGCGATTCCGGAGTTTTTAGTTCGCGCTTCAGCGCTGTTTAATCCAGCGGAGAAGAAAGTATTAGAAGTATTGGTGGAATCGGGCGCGGAGAGTGAGCACGTCGATGGCTGTTCGGATGATCCTTTCAAGCAGAGTCCTTTTGAGAATCAACTAGCCGACGCCGCGACAAGCGAGGGCAACACGCTGAATTCGCTCGCCAGCCTGAGACCGCTCGGGCAGCTGCGCGAATCCTTCATTCTGGCTGTCGGCGAGGATGGCCTCTGGATTATTGACCAGCACGTCGCTCATGAGCGGGTGCTATTCGAAAAGATCCTGCGCGACCGGCAGGTTGAGAAAACCGAGCGTCAGCGTCTCTTGATGCCTCTTTTGGTCGAGCTCAAGCCGTGGCAGATGGTTCTTTTTGCCCAGATCGCCGACGAGTTGGAGCAAAACGGCTTCGAAGTGGAGCCCTTCGGCCCACAGACTTTGGCGGTCAAAGCGGCTCCGATTGGACTTGATGGTAAGGCTCTGTAGCGAATGTTGAGTCAGGTAATCGAGCAGGCAGGCGAAGACATGACGAAATACGATCAGAATAATGACATGGGTACCCTGCAACGCCGCATTGCCGCCTCCATTGCTTGCCATGCTGCCATCAAAGTCAACATGCCATTAGACTTACAGCGCATGGAATGGCTTTTGAACGAGCTCGGCAAGACGAATCATCCGACCAATTGCCCCCATGGAAGGCCCATTGCGCTCCACTATTCGTGGAAAGATATCCAAAAGGCCTTCCAACGAATTTAGACTCGCGCTATTCTATAGATAAGGCAACACGTTCCCATGCCCTTTATTTGGAATTCAGGATTCATTTTGTGACTCCCCAGAGAATTCCGAGTGTTTTCAGGGATTGATTTCCTGACCTCGATCAATTATTGATCGTTTTTGTCGTCAGGCATCGCAGGCATCGGGACCGATGAAAAGGTTGTGGCCGCCCCCCAGTGGGATGACCAGCACGCATTCAACCAGCCTGGAAGTGAGGTTTTTCTTTGACAGCAGAGCAATTGGAAGCAGCGCGCGCCGAAAGGATGCGCCAAAATGGAGCGAGTATGCTCGTATTGGACGAGGCTCGCACTTGGGTAGAAGAGACGGGCTTGTGTCACTATCATCCCAAAAAGCACGCAACCCCCTCGGTTGCCCCCTCCTTTATTGAAGCCGTTGCCGGACGTGAGACGCCTTCGCCGGACAATAAACTGCTACAACACTCAGAGGAATTGTTGGTACGCCTTGAGCTCAGCGACGTAGCTGTCCGCTTGAACCTCGCCGGGCAGCCGACGCTGGTTCCTGATTATGCGGTGGCCACATGGGTACTGCCGTATGTCTATGCTCTGCGTGGCGACCGCGATTGGCGCCGCACACCTCAGCTGACCGGCTCACGGCAGGTTTCTCCGCTGGCCATTCAGGCTTACAAACTTCTTGAACAGGGTGATGCCACCATTTCTCAACTGCGTACGGCGCTGGGACGCGAAGTGACTGAGGCCGCTGTACTGCGCTCAATCACTGAGCTCTGGCAGCAGCTCAGAATTATTCCTGTGACGCCGGCTCCTGGTGCAGCGCCAAAGTGGCAGCTACTGCGCCATCGTTTTCAAAAGGCGATTGCCGAGGGCGCTTCAACTTCGCAGGTGACAGCGATCAGTGTGCTCGCGTCGATCTATCTTCAGGCCGTGATTGCGGCAAGCATGGAAGAAGTTGAACTCTTCCTTGCGCCGCTGACCTCACGCAGCAAGGTTCGCGAAGTGATGCGCGGGTTGGTTGCAACACGCCAGGTGAATACGACCAACGTGGGCAGCTCGAGCTACTTTTATGTGGCCGGCACACTGCCTGAGTTCCCCGCGATTCCATCTGTCTACGCGAGCAGTTCGATTTCAACTTACAACTACGGTTACCGCCGCGATGACGACACTCACGTGGGCAGCCCGGCGGAAGTGGGTTTTGGCCGCACGAATGGCGGCTCACGACCGGCGTTTGGTGGCGTGAATTCGAATGGTCACTCGAAGCCGGAACATCATTCTGAGAACGGTAACGGCCATCACGCTGCACCCAAGCCTCACACGGAACACAAGCCACACTCCGAGCACAAGCCAGCCGCACGCAATGGAAGCTGGAAGAGCAACGGATCGAACGGAACCAGCCGTCCGAATTCACGCAGCCGAAGTTCGGCAACATCGTCGCGCAGTTCAGCATCACCAGCGAGAAATGGCGCTTCACGGCCATCATCTTCACGCAATGGTTCGCACGCCAGTTCGGCGCGGCCCGCAGCTTCTCGGGGCACTTCAACCAGATCAGGAGCCTCGGCCAGGCCGTCAGCTTCGCGTAATGCCGCACGTCCAACACCGGCACGGCCTACTTCCAAGCGTCCGGTGACAGGCAAGGCAAGTGTAGGCCGCAGTTCAACAAGTCGGTCAAGTACGGCGCGCCCAGGTTCGGCGCGGCCGGCAGCAAGAACATCAGCCAAGCGGCCAACCTCAGCGGCGTGTCCTGCGCGCAAGCCGGTGGCCAAGTCCGCTGCCAAGCGATTCACTCCCACACGCAAGCCAGCCGGCAAGCGCAAATAAAGGGAGCAGGGATTGACTGAAGCGCAGAAGCAGAATGGACGGCGCATCATCGTCGCCATTGATGGCCCCGCAGGTGCTGGAAAGAGCACCATCGCGCGTCATCTGGCAGAGCGTTTCGGTTTGCTCAACCTTGAATCAGGCGCCATGTACCGAGCCTTCGCCTTGAAGGCTCTGCGAACAGGCACATCAGTTGGCGATGGCGCTGCACTTGACGCTCTTGCACAAAACACCTCAATACATCTTGAACCGGGCAAAGCCGGAAATAGCGTCTTCCTCGATGGCGAAGACGTGACTGCGTTGCTGCGTGATGCGGCGGTGACCGAGGCGGCATCGAAGGTAAGCGTCTATCCGCCGATTCGTGCGCGCATGGTTCGTCTGCAACAGGAACTTGGCGAGCGGGGCGGAGTTGTGATGGAAGGCCGCGACATCGGCACCGTAGTTTTTCCCAAGGCAGAAGTAAAAATATTTCTCGATGCGGCACCCGAGGTTCGCGGCCTGCGCCGTTATGAACAGATGGGCCAGATGGGTCCCGCGCCAGTTGTTGTTCCCGCTGAAGAAGTTGTGCGCGAGTTGCGCCTTCGCGATGAGCGCGACCGCAATCGTGCAGATTCCCCGCTGAAAGCAGCGGATGACGCGGTGATTCTCGACTCGACTAATCTCACGCTCGAAGAAGTTGTGAATGAAGCGGAGCGAATTGTGAAAGAGAAGCTGACCGGGTTGTAAATTTTAATAGAAGTAAAGTTATGTTCAAAAAAGTAACCATTTTTTGTTTCCTGCTAAACGATAATCAATCAATCAATCAATGATTAATAAATGAACGATTGAATGTGTTACGTGTTGATATTCATTCATTCATTCATTCATTCATTCATTCATTCATTCATTCATTCATTCATTCATTCATTCATTCATTCATTCA
>DAHXOQ010000295.1 GCA_027364815.1 Acidobacteriaceae bacterium
AATTTAGAGGATGTGTACGAGCTGCCGTACACGACGCCGACGCTGCATGAGGTGGTGTTCAGCGACAAGCGGCAGACGCGCAACGGAGTGAAGACAGGCGACATTGCGAAGCGGCTGATTGATTATGGGTTCCATCCGTACACGACGTCGTTCCCGCTGATTGTGCCGTGCGCGCTGATGATTGAGCCGACAGAGAGCGAGTCAAAGGAAGAGCTGGACTTGTTGATTGACGCGATGCGGCAGATTGCGCGCGAGGTGGATGAGAATCCCACGCTGGTGCAGGGCGCGCCGCACTCGACAAGAATTTCGAGGCTGGATGAAGTGACGGCAGCGCGCAAGCCGGTGCTGCGGTGGAAGCCTACGGCTGCGACGTCGGTGGCGGAGAATACGTTGGAGCCAGCGACGGCGAAGGCTGAATATTAATGGCCAATGTTTTCGACGACCAGCGCGAGACGCTGGAGAAGCACGAATTTATGCTGGGCCCAGCGCGTGGACGGCTGGCAGTGACGCTGGACATGCTGACGGACGCGCTGATCTTAGTAGGCCAGCATGGTGTGTACTGCACGTCCACGCGGAACCCGACGGTGCCTGCGCTGGATATACAAGCGGTGTTGCAGCAGATGACCGGCGCGAAGGAACTGATTCAGTCCGTGATGCGGGAGTTGGAGAAGCAGAAGGCCGCAGAGTAAACGAGACAGGCGCGAGCCTGATATTCTGTACCCAGATGCGCGTATCGATGCACCCGTAGCTCAGCTGGATAGAGCGAACGCCTCCGAAGCGTTAGGTCGTGAGTTCGAATCTCGCCGGGCGCACCATCTCACCTTTTCAACTTCACATTCAGCTTTTTCAAGGGCCGGGCTGCAACTCGGAAGCAGGCATATTTTTCAGGGAGCGCAAGATGTTTCACAACACTGAAGACATTCACATCAAATGGACGAAGGTGGTGCTTCCGCCGGTTTTTCTCGAAGAGGAGATGCCTATTACGGAGGCCTCCTCGACGACCATCTTCAGCGCCCGTGCTGAAATCTCTGAGATTCTGGCCAAGAGTGACGACCGCCTGCTCGTCCTCGTTGGCCCGTGCTCGATTCACGACACCAAGGCCGCGCGTGAGTATGCCGCGCTGCTCAAGGAAGCCATCGACGAGCACTCTAAAGAGCTGCACATTGTCATGCGTGTCTACTTTGAAAAGCCGCGCACGACCATTGGATGGAAGGGCCTTATCAACGATCCGCATCTCGACGAGTCTTACCAGATCAACGAGGGGCTGCGTCTGGCCCGTCGTCTTCTGCTCGACCTTGCCGAGAATGGCGTGCCCACTGGCACTGAATTTCTCGACATGATTTCGCCGCAATACATTGCGGGGTTGGTCGCATGGGGCGCAATCGGCGCGCGCACCACCGAGAGCCAGGTCCATCGCCAGCTCGTCTCCGGCGTCAGTTGCCCGGTCGGCTTCAAGAACGGAACCTCAGGCGATGTGCAGTTGGCGATTGATGCAATCCTCTCGGCCGCCCACTCGCACACCTTTCTGGGTCACACCAAGCACGGTCAATCGGCAATCTTCGTGACGACCGGCAATCCCGATTGCCACATCATTCTCCGTGGCGGCAGGTCCAGCGTTAACTACACCGCCGAGGCCGTTGCCGCGACCACCGAGAAAATGGCCAAGGCAGGGCTTGACGCAAAGATCATGATCGACCTGAGCCACGCCAACAGCAACAAGGATTACCGGCGCCAGGGAATCGTCTGCCACGACGTCTCCGCGCAGGTTGCGGCGGGCAACAAAAACATCATCGGAGTCATGCTGGAGAGTAATCTGGTAGCCGGAGCGCAGAAGTTTCTTCCTGGCCAGCCGCTGGTCTATGGTCAAAGCATCACGGATAGCTGCATTGACTGGGCCGAGACAAAGACGCTGCTCAAGGTATTGGCTCAGGCGGTAAAGGCAAGGCGCACGGTAATTTAAGCAATGACTCCTGCACGATTGGCGCGCATCTTCCGTTATAAACTTCGCCGCAGTCGGCTGCTCCAACTTCTACTCATCACATGCTTCTGGCTGCTTGGCGATTGGCTCTCGCGCACGCTGCATCTGCCTGTTCCCGGCAGTGTGCTGGGACTCTTCATTTTGCTTGCACTCTTTGCCACTGGCTGGTTCAGCACGCGCAATCTGCGCCGCGGCGCGGAGTTGTTCCTCGCCGAGCTGCTGCTCTTTTTTCTCCCCGCAACACCCGCCATTCTCAATCATCCTGAATTTCTCGGATGGACCGGCATCAAAGTTCTCATCGTGATTCTCGCTGGCACCGTGATCGTGATGATTGTAACCGCGCTGGTTGTTGACGCCTGCTTCCATTGGATTTCAAAGCGGCAGTTGATAAAACCTAACAATCCTGAGGAGGCGCGGCCATGATTCATTGGGTAGATGGTCTCACTCATGGCTTTTCAATTGCCAACTTCGAGCAGATGATTCTGTGGTCGGCGCTGACCATCGGATTCTATGCTTTGATGCGCTATGTGCATACCCGCATTTCACTTTGGTGGACGACGCCGCTGATCGCTGCACCGATTCTGTTGATCATCACCATGATCGCCTCGCATACCAGTTACGCGGCCTACATCAGCGGCACGCACTGGTTGATTCTCTTGCTCGGCCCGGCCACGGTCGCGTTTGCCGTTCCCATCTACGAGCAACGCAAACTCATTCGTCAGAACTGGCTTGTTCTCACCATTGGCGTCTTCGTCGGCAGCACGGTTGCGATTCTCTCCTCGTGGGGATTGGCCACTTTGCTCGGCCTGGATGGGAGTTTGCGGCTCAGTCTGCTTCCGCGTTCCGTGAGCACGCCCTTTGCCATGAACGTCTCCACAGTAATTGGCGGCGTACCGGAGCTGACCGCGGTCTTCGTGATTCTCAGTGGAATCTTCGGCGCAGCCATTGGCGAATTGATGCTTTTCAGGTTGCCGATACGCTCAGTGCTGGCCCGCGGAGCACTCTTCGGCATGGGCGCGCATGTGGCCGGATCCCATAAGGCATACCAGATTCATCAGGATTATGGCGCGATTGCCGGCCTGGTCATGGTCTTCGCAGGCATTTTGAACGTTCTCGCCGGCCCCTTACTCGCCGTTATTTTCCAAAGATTTTGATTATTTGGGCCGCTATCGCTCATATAGACTGGTTTCACGTCATTTTCCGAGGCTCTCTGCCAATGCCACCCATTGTCGATACAGCAAATTACTCGCGTCTTCCTGAAGAGTTGTCCTCCACCCGCCGCGGCTACAACACCTTTCTGCTCTTTGTCGCTGGACTCGGCGGCCTGCTCTACGGCATTGACGTGGGCATCATCGGCGGAGCGCTGCCGTATCTTTCAGAGACATCGAAGCTCTCGCCATCGGAGCTCTCGATCATTGTGGCGGCGGTTCTTTTAGGCAGTGTCTTCTCGACACTCGTTGCCGGTATGCTTGCCGATTGGCTCGGGCGGAAGCCGATGATGATTTTGAGCGGCATCACCTTTGCCATCAGCATTCCCATCATCGCCCTGGCGCCGGGATTCACTTCGCTCTTTCTCGGCCGTCTTCTTCAGGGCATGAG
>DAHXOQ010000296.1 GCA_027364815.1 Acidobacteriaceae bacterium
GATGGAAAAATTTCAAATGCATAAAGCAGTCGCAAAGTGGACGTTTCCGCTGTGGCTGTATGTTTCAGTAACGGGCGTGATTACCTATGCGATGCTGCGATTGGCCTTGTAAAACAGGGAACAGTTTTCAGAAATCTGGGGTCAGGGGTGTTTCGGGTGAACAAGCAGAGCGAACAATCGAGAGATGACGGCACCAGGCAACTGCTGATCAGCGGGGCCGGGATGGTGGCTACGGGATTGTTTTGCGTGCTGTTGCTGTTGACCGTGCTGGGCGGCTACACGCATACGGGAGCCACCACAAATACCGGCTGGTTTGCGCTGATTGTGGCGCTCATGGCGATTCCCTTTGGCGCATTGCTGCTGGGGCTGGGATTGGCAAAGTGGGTAAGGAATTTGCGGGAGAGATAGCTGGGATGCAGAGTTTCTGCTATTCTTTTCGCTGACCGTTGTAGCAAGGAGATAAGGGCGATGGCAAAGAGCGTAAATAAGGTAATACTGCTGGGCAATGTGGGGAAAGACCCCGAAATCAAGTCAACTCCATCCGGAACAATTGTCGCGAATTTTGCGCTGGCAACAAGCGACCGTTTTCAAGATGCACAGGGGAATTGGCAGGATCGCACGGAATGGCACAACCTGGTGGCCTTCAAACGCACGGCGGAGATTGTGCGTGATTATGTGAAAAAAGGCTCCAAGCTGTACGTTGAGGGCAAGCTCGCGACGCGGAGTTGGGAAGACAAGGAAACCAAACAAAAACGATACAAGACTGAGGTAGTTGTCTTTGATCTCTCGCTGCTTTCAGGTCGCGAGGAAGGTAGCGCGCCGCGTTCGTCCAGCGGTGGTGCATCCAGTTATGATCAGAGGCCGAGTGGCGCTGGCTCACCTGATGAGTACTCGCAGGCGGCTGAGATTTCGGATGATGATATTCCGTTCTAGAATTTACCTACATGAATGTGTAAACAAACTCATACAGACAGTAGCAGCCGTAGCTGTGGGAAAGTGGTAAACGCGAAGCGTTTTCCAAGCAATGTGGGAAAGTCGCACTTTGACTTTTCCACATTGCGTCTTTTCCACAGCTTTTGGCCCGCGGCAGAAATTGCAGGCAAAATCAGACCATTTCGCCTTTCCGGAGATGAGTCGCTTGCGCTCCTGCATCTTTTAGATGTATAAGACGTACAAAGCCGAAGCCACAAAAATCACCACGACAGTCCTCGCTTCTCAGCCCTTTCAGGAATCCGAGGCATTCAAATAACCTGACAACTTCGGTCATTAGATGGAAACAAAAATCCCTTTGAGGCTGCAAAGGGCGTACCTCATTGTCAGGTGTAAACAACGTGAAGAATTCACATATGAGGACACTAGTCTTCCCCTCTGGGGAGCGCCTTCCCATGCTCATTGAGAGCACTGGGTTGCCTGTCTATTGGCCAACTCTGTTTTCAATTACAGAACTCCGCAATCGTCATCGCGCTTTCAATACAATTGCCAACGCTCTTGCAGCGCTCTCCGTATTCCAACAATTCCTTGACGAACATGGAGTCAACCTGCCGCGCAGGCTAGAAGAGGGCAAGCTACTCGAACTGGGTGAAATCGAAGCTCTTGTACGGACCTGTCGAATCGATTTCACAAATTCAAATGCCCGCAATTCATTAGTCACACCTCAGGTCTGTGCTACAAGACTTCGGACAATTCGGAAGTATATAGAATGGCTGGTCAAGGGGAAACTGCTAGCTAGGTCTTACCCGCATTTAGAGCAGTTGCAACGACTGGCCACTTTAACGATGGACACAATCAACGCTCGTATTCCACCGAGTAGTGAACCACTTGATCCGCGAGAGGGGCTCGCCCCGGAAGCAATCCAACGCGCAAACCAACTTTTTCATCCCTCTTCGCCAGAGAACCCATGGTGCACCGAACATACCAGGCTGAGGAATCACCTGATTTGGAGCGTTTTGTTCCACCTTGGCGTTCGCGCGGGAGAATTGCTAGGCATGAGGATCCGGCACATCGATCTTCGCAAAGGAACCTTGAGTATCTTGCGCCAAGCCGATGCCCGTGATGACCCACGCCGGCGACAACCTAACACAAAGACGTTGGCTCGGGAACTAGAAATATCAGAGGTCTTGCAGAGGGAGCTGAGCGAGTACATCCTTCACAATCGTCGAAGATTGAAGAACGCTCATCGCCATGACTTTCTCTTCGTGTCGGAGTCAGGCGATCCCTTGTCAATCGCAGCATTCGATAAGGTATTCCGCGACGTTCGTGCGAAGCATCCTGACCTGCCAAGAAGTTTCACATCGCATGTGCTACGACATACATGGAATGACAAGTTCTCCGAAGAAGTAGACGAACGGAAGATCGATCAAGAACTTGAGAAGAAAACCCGCTCCCATCTGATGGGTTGGAAACCAACATCACAATCTGCAGCTGTCTACACTCGGCGCTTCGTCCGGAAGAAGGCACAAGAGGTCTCCCTTTCGCTTCAGAAAAAGTTGATGGATAGGAGCGGCATGTGACTCAATCATCGTCTTTGCAATTATTCGACAACTCTGTATTTAAGTTTCCTACTGTGAGCAGATCGCGCAGCGGCGTGGAGTTCTACCCTTCCGAAGACCTCTGGAAATACCGAGATGGGTTAATTTTGATCCGACTTGATTTCCGAATCATTCAGGCTCCGTTCGAAGTTCGGCAAGCTCTGAAGCGCGTCCTCACTTGGTACGCGGAACAACAGTCCCCTAATCACCTTGACAATATGTTCGACAGGTTCAGACATTTCGCTCTCTCAGTTCGATTAACGGACAACACGATATCCAGTGTCCACTTAATCAACTACCGTACTATGCTCCATCGCGGAATTGAGTGGTATCTCGGTAGCCTCTCAGGACTACTGAAGCGCTGGCATCGGATGTGTATCCCTGGTGTCAGCGACGACGCAGCGAAGTTCTTAAAGGACATAAGGGTCAAAGGAAATCGCAAAGGCGTGGCTGTACAGACAATGGATCCATTGCAAGGAAGGTTTACTGATATCGAATTCGAAGCGATTAGAGCGGCGCTCACACACGCTTATGAGACCGCTACCATCGGAAAGGATGAGTATGTGCTGGCTTTGCTCTTCTTGGCCTTAGGGCCACGACCGATCCAGTATGCCGCGATGAAAGTGTGTGATGTCTCGACATGGACAGCAATAGAATCTAGCACAACATATCTCTTGTCGATCCCACGTGCGAAAAAGCGTGAGCCATACGCACGATCCAGCTTCAAGAAGAGGACATTAATACCGGAACTCGGCAGATTGGTTCAAGAGTACGCGAATGAAGTGCGGAGCAGGTTCGTAGGTCTTTTGGACGACCCGGGTCAAGCACCTCTATTCCCCGGCAAGAAACAGGGAGCAAATGAACCAGTAGGATTTGAGTTTCATCGTACATCCCAATCTCTTGCTGATTGGTTAGAAAGATCAATCGATAAGTTGCAGGTTCAATCTGAGCGCACTGGAGACCAAATCAACATTACCGCGACGCGATTCCGCCGCACACTTGGCTGCCGTGCAGCAGATGAGGGGCATGGGGAGCTTG
>DAHXOQ010000297.1 GCA_027364815.1 Acidobacteriaceae bacterium
ACCTGATGGGCCGTTGCAAACTCACGCTGCGTCTTCCGCTCGTCCCGCCCACCTCGCAAACGCGCACACGCCTCGAGCATCTGGCCCGCGAATTGAACCTCATTTCAAAAGAGCCTTCAACCTCAACCGACTAACAGCTGCTACTACTCCGGTTTCCGATCCCGCTCCGTAATCATGTTTGCAGCAATCAGACCCGAGTGGTAGATCGTCGGCAAGCCACTCCCCGGATGCGTTCCGCCACCGACCAAATAACAATTATCCAACTCTTCAAATTTATTGCGCGGTCTGAAGTAAAGCATCTGCGTCATCGTGTGCGCCAAATTAAAAGTTGCACCCTGGTACACTCCCGAACTCGCCCAAGCCGCCGGAGTAATCACGCGCTCCACTTCAATATGCGGGCGCAAATCGCCGGCTGAAGTCCGTGTTGCAATTGCATCCAGCACCATTTCGCGGAAGCCCGCCTTCTCTTTCTCCCAGTCAATGCCACTGCCCTGGTTTGGCACCGGAACCAGCACGTAGATCGCAGATTTCCCCTTCGGCGCCAAACTCTCATCCGTCAAACTCGCATTGCGAACGTAAAACGAAATGTCTTCGGACAGCTTCAAACGCTTGAAAATATCTTCTGTGTTTTCGCGATAATCCTTTGCAAAAATAATATTGTGGTGCGGCAGATCATCAAACGTCTTGTTCAAGCCCAGGTAAAGCATGAAGGTCGAGCACGAATATTTCAGCTTCTTCAACTTCTCTGGCGCGTACTTCTTCAGCACGCCCTTCGGCACCAGCGTTTCCATAGCGTGCGCAAAGTCCGCGTTGAGAATCGTCTCATCGGCCAGCACCTCCCGCCCATCTTCAAGTCGCACTCCTTTCACCGCGCCACGAACGAGAATCAGCTCCTCCACCTTGGCGTTCAAATGAATTTTCGCTCCATTCCGCTCAGCCACCTCGGCCATCACGCGCGAAATCTCGCTCAACCCGCCCTGCACATGAAAAATTCCAAAGGCATGTTCGATGTACGGCAGAATCACAAAAAATCCCGGGCATTCCCACGCCGACATGCCCAGATACTTTGATTGAAATGTAAATGCGAGCCGCAGTTTCTCCGAGTTGAAATAATTGCCCAGGTAATCAAAGATCGACCGTCCGAACGGGATGTAGCGCAATGCGCGCAAAAATGTTGGCTTGAAAAAATCTGCAATCGAAGAGTAATCCTTCTCCAGGCACGCATAAATATGCTGGAAGCGCTTCTCCTCTGCCTGCATAAAAAGTTCCAAGCCGTCCTCTTCACCCGGGAAACAGCGTGCAATCTCGCGCTTCATCTGCTCGCTGTCGCTCGACACGTCCATTGAAAATTTTTCAAAGATCAGCCGGTACATCGGATCGAGCCGACGAAAATCCAATAGCTTGTCGCCATCAACTCCAGCCTCTTTAAATGCCTTGTCGAGCACAAATTTCATCATCAAAAATGTCGGACCAATATCAAAGCGAAAATCGCCCAGCCTCAACTCTGCATTGCGGCCTCCGACAACAGATTCCTTCTCAAAGACTTCAACTTCATACCCGCGCTTCGCCAACACCATTGCAGCCGTCAAACCACCGGGGCCCGCACCAACAATTGCAATCTTCTTCACTTTCATCTCCATTACTGAAAAATCTTTACGTGACTAATGCGCAAACTCCTGATGACGCGGCAGTGCAGACGCAAGATATCCACAGTCAGCCATCATAGCCTATGAATCAATGCCAAATCTGGTCTTTGATCAATATTAATAGTCTCGATTAGTCTCAGAAAACTGAGTCAATTCATCGCCTCCTTAATCCTATCCATTCAAATGCAAAGCATTACCCGGCGATTCTCACTTGCCCCGCAAATATTCATTTCATGAACATTTTAAGCATTTTCTCCAATTAGATGAACTCCAATCCTACAGCCTGAATCCTTTGCTCTGAGATTGAGCCCATACGCGGACCGAAAAATATTTTTGCCCATTACGAAACTTTTCCCCCGCATGCGGTTCTGAGAGAGTGGCGCCAATGAATTCTACTCTTCTTCTATTCATGACGCGAAGAAGTGAATCAGCCTGCATTGGTCAGTAATAAGCCGCATGCATATGTACGCTCATACGCTGCACCGCATCACAACCATCAAAAGTTAATCAGCTCCACACCATTTCACACTTGAGGTCTGCCCAATGAATTCCAAAACGCATCTTCGCTCTCTCCTGCTTTCTCTACTCGCCCTCACCGCAACCACTGCTCTTATCGTTGGTTGCAGCAGCACATCCACCAGCAACCCCATTCAGCCCGCATCGCAAACCGGACCAGCCTTCATTGTCGGTACTGACGCACCAGCTGTCAGCGTAGTTTCATTCGCCGTGCAAATCAACAGCCTCACCGCGACCGACGCCAACAACAACACAGTTTCTCTCATCAGCGGCACACCTACCGTTGATTTTGCGCGCTTCAACGGCTTGCAGACGCTGCTTGATCTCAATGACGTCCCTGCCGGTACTTACACCAGCATCACAGCCACATTCGGCACGGCTACCATCGGCTATCTGAATACATCGCAGGGTAATCCGGCCACAATTGTGACCGAGCCGGCAACTCTGTCGAGTAACTCCATCACAGACACGCTCACCACCCCGCTCGTCGTCGCTTCAGCCGGCACGCCTGTTGGCCTGCGCATGGACTTCAACCTGCGCAAATCGATTGAGGTCGATGGCAACGGAAACATCACCGGCCAGGTCAATCCCACGCTCGACTTCGAAGTGGTTCAGAACTCCGACCCCGGCGCATACATCGACGAGTTTATCGCCGCCGTTACAAGCGTGAATGTGAATGCCGGCACCTTCACGATGACGGGCCCGCATGGACGCTCCTGGACCGTCGTCACGAATGGCGGCACGGAGTGGGAGAACGGCGAAACCATCAACAACCTCACCACTTCCAGCATCGTGCGCATTTCCGGTTATCTTGATCGCGCTGACGCAACATTCGATGCTGACACAGTGGGCATCATTTCGCAGGATGGATTCTATGCCGGCGGTCTCTGCACCTACGTCACACCCATGCCGGGCCAGGCAACAAGCTTCGATCTCTACGTGCGCGGCGTTCTGCCCACAACTACGGGTCTTACGCTCGGTCAAATTGCCCAGGTAAATTTGACGGGTAACGAAAAGTTCTTCATCTACGAGATGCACAACCCGCTCACCCAGTACATCTTCAACTCATCACTGATGCTGCCCGGTCAACACATCCTCATCGGCGGCCCGGCAAGCGGCGCAACAAATCCCAACGCGGTCACCGTCAAGCGTGTTGTCCTGGCGCATGATGGCATCAACGGCACAGTCTCGGCAAACAATCTTGATCCCGGCGCGGGAACATTCCAGATCACGGCGAATGGCTTCAAGAGCCTCTTGATTCCACAAACCATCACCGTCGTCACATCGCCAAAAACCGACTACCGCGACGGACTTACCGGCATCAATGACATCACCGCTGGTATGGATCTGCGCATTGTCGGCCTGCTCATCAAAGATCCAGCAACAGGCAACACTCTCCTC
>DAHXOQ010000298.1 GCA_027364815.1 Acidobacteriaceae bacterium
CCACCACTCCGGCAACAACACCTGCCACAACGACACCGACAACGACTCCGGATACGACGACTCCGCCACCCTCCGAGTAAGCAACAATCTTTTTGCCTGTCAGGCATCCTTCAGCCGGGAATTATTATTCCCGGCTGTTTTGTTTCCCGATTCAGCAATCATCCAATCGAAATATATATCCAGACAAAAAATATGAAATCAGGCAATCTAATTCATGCCTGCGGCAGTCAAAGTATGTAAAATTGCTAGTGTTCGACTGTACCCCACAGGAATAATGATGATCTCGATGAAATTCTTGACTATACCCTTTCTGTTTTTAGCGTTGCTATCAACTCTCGCCACCAAGGCACAGGTAGTAGAAGACGCCAGAGAGGGTCCATTCAACATCTACGCAGGCGGATTTGGCTCCGCTTTCAAGCCCGATTACCCACCGAATACCTTGTATGGCGCCGGCACTTACATGGACATCAAGTTCCGTAAATGGGTTCAGGTGGAGGCCGAGATACGCTGGCTGACTTTCAATAAGTATCTAGGCACCGGATCCCAAATCAATTACAGCGTTGGCCCGCGTCTTCCGATTCACCGCTTTGGAAAGTTCAATACCTACGGTAAATTTCTGATCACTGATACGAAGATCAGCTATGGCGCAAATCTGGGCTACGGGCACTTCCTCGACTACACCATGGGTGGTGGCGCGGATGTGCGGCTCTCGCGCAGGTTTATGCTGCGCGCCATAGACTTTGAATACCACTACCTGCCGTATTACTATGGCACTAATTTACAGCCGATGGGAATCAGTGTCGGTTTGGCTTACAGGCTTTATTGAATCTATCCCTTCCAATTTTTATAATTCCATCGGCGGAGGCGTTTAAATTTGCAGCTACCAAATATCATGGAGCATGAACATCGGCTGACCGAGATTCTCGCCAATGCCATCACACATGGCATTGGCTTAATTCTTGCCATCTTTGGCGCTGTCTACATTATTTACTTGACTGCCGGCGGGTCGCGTCTACGATTGATTAGTTGTGCCGTTTATGCCACCACTCTCGTGCTGGTTTATCTCGTCTCCACGCTCTATCACTCCCTTGTCCGCACACCCGCACGACATCTCTTCCAGATATTGGATCATGCCGCCATCTACCTGCTGATTGCCGGAACCTACACGCCTTTTTCCCTGCTCTGCTTCAAAGGATGGCTGGCCTGGGCTTTGATTATCGCCATTTGGAGCTGCGCAATCGCCGGCCTGATTTATAAAGGCGTAGCCGGTTACCGCCATCCACGGGTTTCGCTGGCCATCTATCTCCTCATGGGATGGCTTGGCGTTCTGGCCATTGTGCCGATGATCCATGCGATTACTCTGGCTGGGGTCCTGTGGATTCTTGCCGGCGGTGTCTTCTACACATTTGGCGTTTACTTCTATAACCGTGACAATCGAAGCTATTACCATGCCCTGTGGCACATCTTTGTTCTTCTGGGCAGCCTGACGCATTACCTGGCCGTCCTCTTCTACGCTGTGCCGCATCATGCTTAAGGAATCTCTACCTTCTGATCCGGCCCTGCCATTTCAGTTGCTCAACGCGCTTCCTGAAGGCCTTTTCTTCCTAAGCCCCTTACCAAAAATTTGTCATCCTGAGCGAGGCGCAGCCTGATAGCTGAGCGAGGCGCAGCCTGATAGCTTATCCTAATTTTTCTACTCCCTAAAATGTGTCATCCTGAGCAAAGTGAGGCACGCTTTTCGCCGAACGACGTCGAAGGATCTGCAGTTGCTTTTGTTGTTGCGTTTGAACTGAAGGCTCCTCTGCCGCACTGCAAGTGCTCGAAGGATCTGCAGTTACTTTAAAGCCTAAACTCGTGCAGTATCATTACGCTGATGCACGAAGGCAGCTTTTTACATACATCATGGCCAGCCAAAGCCGAACCCTCTATATCGGTGTCACCAGAAATCTGCTTAAGCGCGTCTATCAGCACAAATGAAAAGAATTCGACGGGTTTACTTCCAAATATAATTGTGGTCGGCTTGTCTGGTTTGAGAAGTCTCAGGAAGTCACAACTGCCATTGCCCGCGAAAAACAACTCAAAGGATGGAAGCGCGAGAAGAAGATCGCCTTAATCGAAACAGCCAACCCAGCTTGGGTTGACTTGAGCCGTGAGTGGTACGAAGTTGAACCCAATGATTACAAACGCGCATTGGATCGAATGGACAATTGAACGAAAAACAACTGCAAAAGCAACTGCAGATCCTTCGACTTCCCCTTCGACTCGTGTCACTCGCTCAGGGTTCGCTCAGGATGACAGATTTTTGGGGAGAACGGAGGGGAACTAAAAAAGAAAGCCTCCGATGACGGAGACTTTGCTTTTTGAATTCGTCCGCAAAAGTTTAGAAGTGGTATGCTACGCCAATTGTCGGCACATAGATGTTGTACATTGCGTTTGTGGATAGGTTCGCAGGCGAAGCATTGAAGTTGGGAACCTTTGTGATAATTCCGCGATACTCGGCGCGGATATCAAAGCTGGGGCTGATCTCATAGGCCACACCACCGCCATAAAACCCGGCAATGGTCGTCTGCTGTTTCACATCATGTGAGGTGGTGCCAATGTTAATGATGGGCAGAAAGATCACTACCCCCGGCCCGGCTTCTACAAAAGGATTCCAGCGTTTGTAATTGAAGCTGCGCACATAGGCGGCAGAGATTTCCTGAGTACGGGTATTTACGGTCACGCCCGAGGTGCCAAGCGATGGCGATGCAAAGTGAATAAGGTTGCGGTACGTAATTCCGTAGTTGGCTTCTAGCGCGCTCGACGGAGTCAGCATGAAGCGGTAACTGGCTAAAGCGCCAAATGCACGGTTTGCAGAAACGCCAACTGTTGTATCTCCATAGCGGTAAGGTTCAATCCATCCGGTTCCACTGACGCTGATATCCTGGCGGCTTTCCTGGGCTTGAGCAACAACCGCACAGGCGGCCATCAGAAATAAAAACAAAGCGATCTTCTTCATTCGGTTTCCAAACCTCGCAGCAACCGGGCAATTATGGCCGATGCCGCCAATTTCAATTGCGGCACTGGAGTCGTCCAGCCCGCTTTGTTCAATTGTAAATGGCCGGAGCGGTCTCTGGCAGCATACCCACTCCCGCAGGACAGGAATTTAGACGAAGCAGCAACAGAAAAGGGAGTATAACGCGGAGAGAAGACTCCATTAGAGCGTTTTCGCTTCAAGTGCTAACAATAATCCGGGGGCCCAGCTCTCGATTTTCTGACCTGGAATACTTGAAATCTGCGCGGTCACGGCACTAAATAATGACTCTCATCCTGAGGACCTTTCAGCCTGCGAGTAGTAAGGCGGTCCCAGCCTTTGCGCCACCTCCCGTACGGTGCCGAGAAAGGCCCGGGCCGCATAAGACAAGCTTCCTTGCCGGCGTTGAACCAGGCGCA
Organism: Acidobacteriaceae bacterium; assembly: GCA_027364815.1. Lineage (GTDB taxonomy): Bacteria > Acidobacteriota > Terriglobia > Terriglobales > Acidobacteriaceae > CAIMNN01. The sequence goes on from DAHXOQ010000298.1 coordinate 3,433, forward strand.
GGATGCGATTGAATTTCAGCTCGTCCACTTCCACGCGCACCAGTTCCCCGGCCTCCAGTTCACGCGCCACCGTCAGATGAGGAACCAGCGCAACGGAATCACCCATCGCCACAT
>DAHXOQ010000299.1 GCA_027364815.1 Acidobacteriaceae bacterium
GGAGGTGAGTTCGGCGGGCCAGGTGACGATTTGGCCGGTGCGGAAACTTTCTGCGGTGTCGGCGGCGAGTTCCGGTTCGACGCCGATGATGATGGCGTTGGGGCGGAGTTGCTTGACGGCTGCGGCGACGCCGGAGAGAAGGCCGCCGCCGGAGACGGGGACGAGGACGAGGTCGACGTCGGGGAGATCTTCGACGATTTCAAGACCGCAGGTGGCCTGGCCGGTGATGACGCGGTAATCGTCGTAGGGGGCGACGGTGACGTAGCCGTGTTTGGCGACGAGTTCGTCGGATTTGGCGAGGCGTTCAGAGGAGGCGAGCCCTACATCGACGATTTCAGCGCCGAGGGCGAGAGTGGCTGCGCGCGTGATGGCCGGAGCGTTCGATGGCATGACGATGACGGCGTGGGCGCCGAGTTCACGAGCGGCGTAGGCTACTCCCTGAGCGTGATTGCCGCTGGAGTAGGTGATGACGCCTCGGCGGAGTTCCTCTGGGGTGAGCTGGAGGATGGTGTTGGCTGCGCCACGGATTTTGAATGCGCCGATGGGCTGGAGGGATTCGGCTTTGAGGAAGATTTCGCGGCCACTTCCCCGCTCAGCGATGCCGGGGAATGGGGCGCGGATGAGCGGAGTGTGCGTGGCGATGCCTGCGATGCGAGAGGCGGCGGTGCGGATGTCGGCGATGGAGATGAGGGGTTCGGACATGAGGGTATTATCAACGATGGGCTGGATGGGACGGTATTAGGTTGACAAGTTGAAGGCAATTTATTGAATCGAATGATAGAACGCATGTCACTGAGCACTACTTAAATGCAGAGCTAATGCAATTAAAAAAAATCCAAAGAGATACCAAATCACAACATTCCACCAAAACGACTTTGGATCTTTATCGCGATAAATCCACCCCTGATACCGCTCCCATACTCTACCCGAAAATGTCCAATGCACAGTTACTAGACATATGATGACCCCAAAAATCAACACATAATATGGATTGGCAGTTGAGTGTCCATAATGCATATATCGATCTTATTTCCTTTCAAGTTACATAAAAGTTTGCTACGTGCGAGTGTCGTACATAAATAATATTCCGCTGTGCGACAGTCTCAGAGATTGTTAAGGCAGGAACTTTGCGGGGACGGTGTTGGTGGGGTCTTCGGCTTGCCAGAGTATTTCAATGATGCGCCAGCGTGTGCCGTCGTAGAAGGCCTGGATGCTGTTGATGCCGCGGGCGGCGGGTTTGCCGTCGAGCGCGAGATCGTAGGTGCTCCAGAGATGGGCGATGTTGGCCCATGATGTGGTTTCGACTTTGATTTGTTTTTCAGTGAGGTCGGCGTGGCTGCGCTTGGCTACGGCGTTGATCCAGTCATCGACAGTGAGGATGTGAGGTTTGTACGCACCTTCAGAGACTTTGCCAATGGGGATGAGGCGGGCATCGGGGGTGAAGATGTCGCGGAAACAGGTGCGGTCCTGATCGGCGGGGCCACTGACGGCGGTGTTGATGGCGGCGATGAGCTGGTCGAGGGTTGCAGTGGCGGGACACTTGGTGGCTGGAGCGGGCGCGGGGGTTTGCGCGGTGAGTGTTGCGGCGGCGAAGAGGAAAATGGGGAGGAGAAGTTTTTTCATAGTGGAATTGTAATTTGGTGACGATGGATGGGGAAAATGAAAAGCGGAAGAGATATGCTCTTCCGCTTTTTTGTTTGCAGATTGGTTGCGATTACATTTCGAGAATGACGGGCATGATGAGGGGCCGGCGGCCGGTGGATTTCTGAATCATGCGCTTGAGCTCGACGCGGACTTTTTCTTTGACCTGTCCGTAGTCGGTGCGCTCTTCGCCGCTGAGGGTGTTGAGGGTGCTCATGACGAGGTCGCGCGCCTGGTCGCTGATATCAGCGCCGCCGAAGCCACGGGCGACGACTTCAGCGGGACGCTCGACTTGTCCGGTGCGCGTGTTGATGGCGACGACGAGGAGAACGAGGCCGACTTCAGAGAGGATGCGGCGATCGCGAATGACGAGGTCTTCAACGACATCGGAGTTTGAACCGGAGTCGATGAGGATGCGGCCGACGGAGACTTTTCCGTTCTTGCGCGCGTTTTTGGCGTCGAGTTCGAGGACGTCGCCATCTTCAATGACGATGGAGGAATCAATGACGCCGGTGTTGAGAGCGACTTGCGCATGCTCGCGAAGGTGGCGGTAATCGCCGTGGACGGGAATGAAAAATTTTGGACGGACGAGGTTGATGAGGAGGCGGAGCTCCTCCTGGCAACCGTGTCCGCTGACGTGGATGAGGCCGTGGGAGCCGTCGTCGAAGATGACGTTAGCTTCGCGGCGGTAGAGGTGATCGATGACGCGGAAGATGCTCTTCTCGTTGCCGGGAATGACGCGCGAACTGAGGAGGACGGTGTCACCGGGGAGGATTTTAGCGTGCTTGTGATTGTCAACGGCGGCGCGCGAGAGTCCACTCATGGGTTCGCCCTGAGTGCCGCTGATGAGGACCATGAGTTGCTCGGGATTGTAATCGCGCATTTGACCGGGGTTGATGACGAGGCCGGGCGGGATGTCGAGGTAGCCGAGGTCCTGCGCGATCTCGGAGCTCTCAACCATGGAGCGCCCCATGATGGCGACTTTGCGTCCGTGTTTGCGGGCGAGCTCGAGCGCGATGCGTATGCGGTAGATGGACGAGGAGAAGCAGGAGAAGAAGAGCTTCTTTTTTGTGCGGGAGAAGATTTCATCGAGGCGCGGAATGACGGCCTGCTCGCTGGGCGTGTAACCGGAGCGTTCGACGTTGGTGGAGTCCTGGAGGAGAGCAAGGACGCCGCGCTTGCCGTACTCGGCGAAGGTGTGCAGGTCAAATGGCTTGTTGTCGATGGGGGAGAGGTCGATTTTGAAATCGCCGGTGTGGATGACGACGCCGACGGGAGGTTCAATGGCGAGGGCGACACAATCGACGAGGGAGTGGGTGACGCGGATGGGCGCGATGGTGAAGATGCCGAGCTTGAATTTCTCGCGGGGCTGGATTTCGACGAGTTCGGTTTCGTCGAGCATGTGGTGCTCTTCGAGCTTGCCTTCAACGTAGGCGAGGGTGAACTCGGTGGCGTAGACGGGAACTTTGAGTTCGCTGAGTATCCAGGGGAGTCCGCCGATGTGGTCTTCATGTCCGTGGGTGAGGACAATGCCTCGGACGTGCTGTTTGTTCTCAACGAGGTAGGAGATGTCAGGGACAACAATGTCAACACCGAGGAGTTCAGATTCGGGGAACATGAGGCCGGCGTCAATGACGATAATGTCGTCTTCCCAGCGGAGGGCGAGGCAGTTCATGCCGAATTCGCCGAGACCGCCGAGGGGAATAATCTTCAGTTTTTTAGTTTGCATCGTTACTTATATGTTAACACCTGCGCAGATTTCAGGGGTCAGGTGTCAGGGGCCGGTGGAAGTGCACGAAATGCAATTGAATATCATTCGACGTTGAGACCAGTTATTCAATTTAATCGCCTGAAGACAAGCATCGCTGCACAGCGATCAGGATGAGAAAACATTAGAT
>DAHXOQ010000029.1 GCA_027364815.1 Acidobacteriaceae bacterium
AATCGTCGGCTCAAAGCACGCCGGCGTCTTGCGCGTAATGTCATTGGGAATTTCGTCCAACGTGTACCCGACAGCCAGCTTCGCCGCAATTTTGGCAATCGGGAACCCAGTCGCCTTCGATGCCAGCGCCGACGAACGTGAGACTCTCGGGTTCATCTCAATCACCGTCATGCGCCCATCCGCCGGGTTCACTGCGAATTGAACGTTGCTGCCGCCCGTCTCAACGCCTATCTCGCGCATCACTGCAATCGCTGCGTCGCGCATCTTCTGATACTCACGATCGGTCAGCGTCTGCGCCGGGGCCACAGTAATCGAATCGCCCGTATGCACGCCCATCGGGTCAAAGTTTTCAATTGAGCAAATGATGATGACGTTATCCGCGAGGTCGCGCATCACTTCTAGCTCATACTCTTTCCACCCGAGGACGCTCTCCTCAATCAGGCATTCATGCACCGGCGAAAGGTCCAGGCCGCGGGCCAGGATTTCCATGAGTTCTTCGCGATTGTAGGCAATGCCTCCGCCAGAACCACCCAGTGTAAAGCTCGGCCTGATCAGGCAAGGGAAGCCAAGCTTCCCGGCAAAATCCAACCCGTCTCTGAGATTGTTGACAAGCGAAGACTTTGAAACCTCAAGTCCAATCCTCTGCATTGCATCTTTAAAGAGCAGCCGGTCTTCTGCTTTTTTAATCGCATCCAGCTTCGCGCCTATCAACTCGACTTTGTATTTATCAAGTACTCCCGCATCGGCCAGATCCACAGCCAGATTCAATGCTGTCTGCCCACCCACGGTCGGCAGCAATGCAAATTTACCAGGCGTTTTACCTGCAGTACCTGGCTGCTGAATTCCATCGCTCGCTGTGAGCATCTCCGCCTCAATGCGGATGATCTCTTCGACATACTCACGTGTCAGCGGCTCAATGTAGGTGCGGTCCGCCAACTCCGGATCAGTCATGATTGTGGCCGGGTTCGAGTTCACCAGCACCACCTCATACCCCTCTTGCCGGAGCGCCTTGCATGCCTGTGTTCCCGAGTAATCGAACTCCGCCGACTGCCCAATCACGATTGGACCGGAGCCGATCACCAAAATCTTCTGAATATCATTTCTGCGTGGCATTATCTCTTTGTTCCTTGCGCTGCAATCTGCTGTTTTTGTTTCAGGATCTTTTTGAACTCGCCTTTGTCTGTCGTCACGGTTGAGCACGCGTCCTCGCATGCGCCCGGGCCCGCAATCACGTAAAGTTTCTTGCGTTCGGCAACAACCACAAGATCATCACCGACAGTCACATTGAGAACCGCCGGCGAGTACTGTGTGCGTCCCACGCGGAAGAGATAATCTCCATGGACATGGTCGAATTTGAAGCGTCCGCTTGAATCGGTCATCACTTGATGGATCACCTTTCCGTCGCGTTCGAGTGTTACTGGAGCGCCGGAAAGCGGATTGCCCTGTGTGTTGACGACCAAGCCTTCCACGTTAATCAGACGCTCAGGTTTGTCGATATCAACATGTGCCTGCAAAGCGTTCGCTGGCGCCATGCTAATGAGCATTGCACTGAGTAACGCGATCTTGCGGATGTGAGTGCTGTTTGGCATTTTTCTCTTCTTGAACTTCCTGATCTCATCGCGGCAAGACTAAAGTCGTGCCCTTACAAAACATTCACCCAAAAATGTGTCGCCCTCGTAAAGAAGCACGGCTTATGCCGTGCTCATCATCCCTTCCACTCCTCCATCATTTTTCTGAAGTCGCGGAACAAGTAATTCGAATCATGCGGCCCCGGTGCAGCTTCCGGATGGTACTGCACGCTGAAGAGGGGTAGTGATTTGTGCCGCAAGCCCTCCAGCGTGTTGTCATTCAAATCCACGTGCGTCAACTCAACCTCATTCGCGTTGATCGAATCCGGATCTACGGCGAAGTTGTGGTTGTGCGCGGTGATTTCAACTTTGCCGGTGATGTTGTTGCGCACCGGATGATTTCCGCCATGATGTCCAAACTTGAGTTTGTATGTTTTCCCGCCCAGCGCCAATCCAGTCAACTGATGACCCAAACAAATCCCAAAGACAGGCACTCGTCCTAAAAATTTCCGGATCGCACGCACCGCATAATCGACCGGCTCAGGGTCGCCCGGTCCGTTTGAGAGGAAAACCCCATCCGGCTTCATCGCCTGCACATCTTCGCCCGAAGTCTCCGCCGGAACCACTGTCACGCGGCAACCCTCACGCACCAGCATGCGCAGAATATTCATCTTGATGCCGAAGTCATAGGCCACCACGTGAAACTGCGGCGCGTCTTGAGAAATGCCCAGCGAGAGCAGGGAATCACCCGCCTCATTCCGCGGATCATTCTCATCAAATGTGTAAATTGATTGAGTCGAAACCACACGCGCCAAATCCATTCCATCCATCTTCGGAATCGAACGTGCCTTCTGCACCAGCGCCTCTGGATTCGACACATCCGTCGACATCACCCCGCGCATCACGCCATGCGTCCGCAGATGCCGCACCAGCGCCCGCGTGTCAATATCAGAAAGTACTGGAACGGAATACCGCTCCATATACTCGTCCGTGACTTGCTCGGAGCGCCAATTCGAACTGGTCAGTGAGAGCTCACGCACAATCAAGCCTTCAATATAAGGCTTGGCTGATTCGTTGTCTGCCTGATTGGTTCCGTAGTTGCCGATTTGGGGATTTGTTAGAACGACAATTTGACCGGCGTAGGAGGGGTCGGTTGCAATCTCCTGGTAACCGGTTAAAGAAGTATTAAATACGACCTCACCCTGGCATTCGCCCGGTGCGCCGTAGCCCGTGCCCAGAAAAATGCGCCCGTCTTCGAGCGCGAGAATTGCCTGCATTGCCTCTCCGGAGGAGTGGATTTTATAGATTTTAACAGTTTCCGAGGTGAAAAGCTGCACTAATCTGGGTCTGTAGTCAGATTGTCGTTGAAAACCCGACTTTGTCTTTCAAAACAAGCCGAGTCTCATCAAGAGAGAAGAATTAGTGCACTACGCCGGCATCACGCGCAGGCCAGTAAACAAAGGCGGCCTTGCCATAGATAAACTCGCGATCCACTGTGCCGAATTTTCGGCTGTCATAGGATATGGAGCGGTGATCGCCCATTACAAAATATTGCCTAGGGGGGACCACCACTTCAGGGTACGAAGCGATATCGCGGAACTCCTGCGGCACGTAAGGCTCATAGAGCTTCTTGCCGTTCACCCAGACAAAGCCATGCTCCACGCGGACCTGGTCACCCGGCACGCCGATCACGCGCTTGATGAAGCTGTTCTCCGGATCGCGCGGATAGTGGAAGACCACCACATCGCCACGCTGAATGGACATGAAGTTGTAAACAAATTTATTGATGAAGACGCGGTCACGATCCTCAAGCCGCGGCAACATGCTGGTACCTTCCACGCGCACCGGCTGATAAAGAAAGACAATGATGAAAACCGCTGCGCACGCCGCCAGAACCAGATCGCGCATCCAGAGATTCACAACCGAGCGCGTGCTCTCTTTGGGTGACGGCTGCAATTCAGCAGAGAAGCTCTCATCCGCCGCACATGCAGCTATCGGAGTTTCTATGCTCTTCGGGTTTTCTTCCTGAATCTGTTGCTCGGGTTCCATGGGCCTGTTAATAGATTACTCGCATCCGAGGGTTTCCGGGAGCAGATCAGCTTCGTGCGGGCAGGTTTTTCCATCGGTTTGCCCAGCGAATCGGCTGGAACCTGCACCAGTGCCGTTCCGGGAGTGCAGACAGCCGACAGATTCCCTCTTCCAGAAGCAGAAGAGACTGAAAATCCATCTCCACTCGCTTTCCGCTTTGGATGTCCACATCTGCGCCGCGGATAGCTCTTCTTTCTCTGCCATAGCGCATATTTTTTACGCTTTCCTGACCCTTTTCGCGCTAGGATGCAATCTAAGACAAGAGAGCGTAAAAAACACCACCATGCCCACTAACAACAGCCCGAAGGAAGCCCGCCTTACCCGTGCCTGTGAGCACGTCCACAGCGCCATTCGCGAGAAGACCTTGCCCGGCTGCGCCTTTGGCGTACTCGCTGAGGGGAAGACACTGCTCACGGAGTCTCTCGGACGCTTTACTTATGACGGCGACTCGCCCCAGGTTCAACCCGCTACGCTCTACGACGTTGCCAGCCTCACCAAGGTCATTGCCACGACTGCCGCTGCGATGCTTCTCCATCAGCGCGGACAGCTCAATCTTGAAACACCGCTCGGGGAACTACTTCCCGGCTTCATTGTGGGTCGCGACGATTCGCGCCTCGCCCGCCAGATTACATTGCACCATCTGCTCGCCCACAACTCCGGAATTCCAGGCTACGTCGAGATCTTTCGCACCGCCAAAACTCCCGCAGACGTTTTGCGTGGATGCCTCGAACTGCCCATCGAAGCTGAACCCGGAAGGCGCGTCGAGTACTCCGACCCTGGTTTCATTCTCCTCGGCAAAGCCATCGAGGTCATCTTGAGAGAGCCTCTCGACCAATGGGCGCAACGCGAAATCTTCTCTCCGCTCGCGATGAACTCGACGCGCTTCAACCCACCAAGCTCGTTGCGCCCGCTGATTCCGCCCACGGAGTACGACATTCGCCTTCGCCACCGCATTGTCCAGGGCGAAGTGCAGGACGAGCATGCGTACCTGCTCAAAGGCGTCGCAGGTCACGCAGGAGTCTTTTCTACTGTTCCCGATCTTCTGCACTTTGCCTCAGCCATTCTCAATGCGCGCCCTGGAAGCGAGAAGTTATCCCTCTTCCACGCGGAAACTATTGCGCTCTTCGCTGAACGCCAAGCGCCAGAAGGCAGCTCGAGAGCGCTTGGTTGGGACACGCCTTCCTCGGACAATTCCTCGGCAGGAAAGCATTTCTCTCAGAATTCCATAGGCCATCTTGGTTACAGCGGCTGCTCGCTGTGGATTGACCTCGACGCAAAGATTGCCATCACGCTTCTGAGCAACCGCACATGGCCGAATCGTTCCGAGGCATCGCAGCAGGGAATTAAAGCGTTAAGGCCAGCTTTCCATGACGCGATTCGCGAGGCTCTTTTGAGCTCTTGACTTGGGAGGAAAAGGGAGGATTTTGGGGTGTAAAAGGGCGATTTTCAGCCGAAAAAAGCAGAAAAGAGCCTCAAAAAGCTGGATTTTGGAGTGATTTTTAGCTTGTGGTAAATAGGATTTCTCTTTAATTTCAATAAGATAAGCGTTGAAATGTGTCTGTTTTAGGGGGAGGGGGTGGGGGTACCCCTACGAATTCGCTCCGATCTGCCGATTGCGACCCGCGAATCCGCTTATTTTTTTTTAAAAAACTCTATCCGTTTATTGTGCGCCAAGAGCAGGAAAGAATCTGCAACACCACCTGACGGGATGCTCCGAAGTCTGCTTTAATTCTTTGAGTTATTTGTGGCCAGGACCGGTAATCGGCTCATTGGCCGGATTGCTGGTCAACTTCTAGGAACCCAAAGTACCAGCCCAGCATGCTGGATGAATGTTTCGGCGATGATGTGCCAATCGACCAGGCCTTAGATAACTTTTCGGTCTCCGCCAACTCTGACGTAATCAGCTACAAGCCAACTCCTCTGACGAATCAGGGCTAGAGCTTGCCCCAGGTATGAAGCAAATCCAACAAGGCGTCCGCCTTACCCTCCGCGTCGGCTAGCGGCATATTTGACAGACAAATCACTGTGAAGTGCATATCAGGAAAACGCGCCATATACGTTGAGGTGTCCGTGTCGCCGCCGGAGTAGTCCAGCATGGGGTGGCCATACCGAGAGCGCCAGCCCAGGCCGAAGGCGTCATTGTCCTTGTCGTGCTGGAACTTCTGACGGCGGTTCATGAGATCAGTAAATTCCTGTCCCGCGAGTGTCTGTGTGTACCAGTTATTGTCCCAGGCCAGCAGATCGTTCAACGTGGTGAACACGCCGCTGCCTCCAAAGTGCGGAGATACCCGAACCAGTCGAAGCCATCCATCCCCCGGCTTGATGGCTACGCCGACAGAGGCTAGTTCCTTGATTACTCTCGGATCGTTGCGTGGGGCATAGCCGGTGGCACGGTGCGGAATGATCTCCGTGGTGTCGTCATCGATCTCTGTGTGTGACATTCCGAGCGGTGTAAAGATCCGCTCCTTCATGAATGCCGAGAAGGTTTCCCCGCTCACTACCTCAACAATCTTCGTCAAAAGCATGTAATTGATGTTTCGGTAGGCCCAGTGCGTTCCCGGAGAGAACTCCAGATGTTCAGGACGAAGCGCGGTGGCAATCGCCTCATCGCGCGTGAAGTAATAAAACGTCATCCAGGGGTCACCGCTTGTCCGAGGCAGGTCGGTATATTCGTGCAGACCGCTGGTCATGTACACGAGGTGTTCGATACGCAGTCCGTCACCATACTTAGCTGCCTCCGGAATGTATTTCGATACAGGATCGGTGAGCGCAATCTTATGTTCGAGAATCAGGAGCGCAATCGCAGCGCCAGTAAACTGCTTGGACAACGATGCGAGATGAAACGAGGTCTCGGGCGTTATCGGAATGCCGTCGTCGAGGTTCGCAAGCCCATAGCCCCGCGACAGCGCGAAGTCACCGTCCTTGATGACGGCCAGAGCGTATCCGGGGGATGCGGGCGGGCGGATAAAGAGCCGGTCAATCTCCGCCTGCTGCGATGCGTTCAGCCAGGCACTCCCGCGGTGCTCAGCGGAGACCCGAGTACCGTTCTGCGCAGCGGCAGGCCGCAGGCAAAGGCCAGTGGCTACCAGGAGAAGAAAGGAGGATGTGAGGACCTTCTGCCGATTTAACATTTCGACTATTGTACGTTGGTTGCGTCTATCTTGTTCCTTCCTCGTCACCCTCAATACAACGTGAGATAGCTCTGTCTCAGTGGACGACAGATTACCCGAAATAACTCTCAACTGGTGCTAGCAGGCCAATGCACATTTCCGGACCGAATGCGGAAGTGAAGTGCAAGTTCCGGTTGAGTCGTCGGCCACTCGTCAGTTGCTTTCTGGTGAATAGGGTCGTAAGACCATTCATCAGACATAGCTGCTGATTGGCGGGCAAATCAAACAGGAATATTGCTCTCAACTCGTCAAGCTTGAAAGGAGACTTGAAGTTCAACGCCTGAATAGTTGACTTTGCGATGAGTGCTTCGGCGATTCTGCGCTCATCAAGTGCGGTTATTCAGCCTCGGGTTGCGGAAGAGTTTGCCGTTGGAATGTTGACGAAAGGCTCCGTGGCTAAAGCCACTGTTGCCTTCAGGCTCAATTCAGGAGCCTGAAGGCTCCTGCTCCCTCCGTTTTGGGCGGATTGCGGCTCCGTGGCTAAAGCCACTGATGCTGGAATGCTAAATTCAGGAGCCTGAAGGCTCCTGCTCCCTCCGTTTAAAAGATGGATGGAGTGGATTGGAATCCTACCCTTCACAAAAAACGTGAAGGATGGGGCGCCCGCAAAAGAGTTTCGTAACAGACTGCGAAGCAGGGTCCTGATGCAGAGCGACTGTGACTAGTGGTTACAAAGGTGCGGGGCGGCTCTTCTTACTTAGTCGGAGCAGGTTCCAGATCCGCACTCAAATTAATTGTTCCACCCGTGACGTCTAGGGTCCTGGACCAATCGCTGAAGCCTTTCTTTTTGACCACAACCTGATGCTTGCCGGGCGTGAGATTAATTTTTGAGGGCGTGTTGCCAACAAAGGCACCGTCAATTTCGATATCAGCGCCGGCAGGAGTTGATTCGACGTTGACTGAGGCCTGCGCAGCGGGGGCAGAGGGGGAAGCAGCAGTCTGTTCGGGGAGCGGCTCAGATTTGAGCTTAGTGATTGACTGATCGACACGCTGCTTGAAATCACCGGCATCATTGTTCACTATTCCTGAATAGGCAGTTTGAATTTGCAATTCGCAGCCTTTGCCATCGTCCTTGCTATTCAGGATGGCAGTGTTCATGCGCTTGCCAGTGAGATTGCCGCCGATGTTGTAGGAGGCCGTCATCTCAGAGTCAGTGATAGAGATAATGCCGTACTTGCCAGAGTTCCTTAAAGTATCTTTGACAGCCCTCCATAGCTCGCTGCAAGAGATACTATAGTTTTCTTTGTGGGTGGAGGCGAATGCCGGAAGGGCAAAAGTGAAGAGTAAAAAGGCAATGACAAATCGTTTCACGGAAAGGCTCCTTTGCTTTCAGCACCAAAATATTATCAAATTTCTTTCAATGTCATCGTGACTCAATTGCCGAGTTGATTTGGCAAAAGATGCAGTTCAGTACATCCACGGAATCAGCCGTTTCGTTCTCCGGCTGTACTCCACGTACTCTTCGCCGAAGCCTTCTCGCAGCGCAATCTCCTCCACGTGGATACGGTAAGAGAGCGCGACAAAGATGGGGAGCAGGATGATGGCCATTGAAATGTAATTTCTCCACCATAATCCAGTCGCGACGAAGATGATCATCATACCCAGGTAGGAGGGATGCCGGACGAGGCTGAAGAGTCCCGTCTTCATCACTTGCTGCCCTTTACGCAGAGCCACGTTGACGCTGAAGGCGCGGCCCAAAGTCAGAATTGCCCACCAGCGAATGCTCAGGCCCAAAATAATCAGCGCAAGAGCAACAATACGGTAGACGTGTTTATCTCCGGGAAGGTTCGATAAATGAGAGCTGCCCCAAGTGATTCCCAGGGTCATGCTGGTTGCGATTGTCCCCCATAAGATTAAGAGCGAACCACGATCGCGCAACCTGTGGCCGGAGTGCTTGCGTGTACGCGTCCAGATCAGCAGAGCGAGTTCAGAGGCGAACCAGCCCCAGTAGAGGATTGTCCACACCCAGGCAATCACCCACCAAAAATCCATTCATTGACCCCCGGCGCTAATAAAACGCCCACTCCCTTTGTACTACGGAGTGGGCGTTGATTCGGTTCAAACAGTTTTTCAGCAGTTGTTAGTTTTCAGAGAGCAGGCTGGGCATCTCGGGCGCGCGCAGGCGAACAATGCGTTCAATCGCGTAGGGAACCCGGTGATCGCTGGTGAAGTAATGCCGCACCTGCAACTCACCCAGCAGTCCCACGGCCAGCAACTGGATTCCGGCGACGATAAGAACGGCGCCCATGACCAGCATGGGGCCATGCTCATCCATGATGTTGTGCTTCCAGTACATGAGCTTGAGAACCAGCAGCGCGAAAGACATTCCGCCACCAATAACGATGCCGAGAGCGCCGAAGGTCCCGAAGAAGTGCAGCGGGCGTCCCATGTATTTGAGCAAAAACCGAATCGTGAGCAGATCAAAGAAGACGCGGAAGGTGCGGCCAATACCGTAGTGGCTCTTGCCGCGCTCGCGGTTGACGTTCTTGATTGGGATTTCGCAGATTGAGGCGCCATACCAACTGGCCAGCGCGGGAATAAAGCGGTGCATTTCGCCGTAGAGAGGGATGTTGGTAATTACTTCGCGTCGATAGGCCTTGAAGGTGGTTCCAAAGTCGTGAATATCCACGCCTGAAAGCTTGGCCATCAGCCAGTTGGCGGCGCGGGAGGGAATCCGGCGCATGATGAAGTTGTCAATGCGCTCCTTGCGCCAGCCGGAGACCACATCGTACCCCTCTTCCAGCTTCTCGAGGAACTTGGGAATCTCGTTGGGGTCGTGCTGGAGGTCGCCGTCCATGGCGAGGATGAACTCGCCAGAGGCATTATCAAAGCCGGCAGCGAGGGCCGAGGTTTGACCGAAGTTGCGGCGCAGCTTAACGACCAGCACACGGCTATCCACTGCGGCAATCTCTTCAAGGAGCTTGTAGGTGCGGTCGTTGGAACCGTCGTCGACCAGCACCAGCTCAAAACTTCCACCCACATGCTCCATCACCTGCTTGAGGCGGGCATAGAGGGTAGTTACGTTCTCATCTTCATTGTGAAAGGGAACAACGATCGAATATTTCGGCATACTTAAATTATAGACGGATATCAGATGAAGAAGAATTCAATAATTCTTGAGGAGTTAGTGAATTCGGTTCCTCTGATATTAATTACAGCTCGGGCTGTAAACATTGCAAGCAGGTTGTTAAAGTAAAGGATGAAGCCAGTTTTCCACAGGCTGCCAATTACGTGGCGAGCTCGTCGAGCATTGCCTGCATCTCGCTCATAGCATGGCGATTACCAGCTCTTGCCGCGCATCCTATGCCAGTCTCAAGACGCGATGCTGCTTCCTCTTTGCGTCCCTGAGCGGCCAGTGTCTGAGCGCTCATGAAGTAAGCCGCCACATAATCGGGATCAAACTCCAGGAGCTTATCAAACTCGGCCAGGCCGCCGGCTGTATCGCCCTGGCTTACAAGCTCCATGGCAATACCGTAGCGGGCAAAGCTGTTGCGCGGGTCAAGCGCAAGTATCTCTTTCAAACCAGAAAGCTTATCCATTGTTGTCATAGGGGGACTTTTTCTTGGAGCCTGCTCGAAAATTGGGGACATTTCCGTCAGATGTCTTCTTTTTGTGGGACTGATTGTGGCTATCCATTTGCTTAAAATTGAAGGATTGCCGAAACTGGTAACAGCGGGTGTCTGCTTTGTCCTTACTTTCCATTGTACCGGAAACGGGGCTCAAGCAGGAACCGCAGAACCGGAGTGATCAATTCAGAATGAGTCCTACCCATATCAGCGCAGAACCGCTTCCTCCCCGCACAGTTGCCTCTTCCCAGTCGGAGATGACCGAGCTCGTCCTTCCCAACGACGCCAACACCCTCGGCAACCTCCTCGGCGGACGGCTGATGCACTTCATCGATCTCACCGGAGCGATTGCCGCCTTCCGACACTCGCGCACCTTCGTCGTCACAGCTTCGATGGACCACATCGACTTCATTCAGCCCGTTCATGTCGGCGACCTCATTATTTTAAAGGCCAGCGTCAACCGCGCCTTCAACACTTCGATGGAGGTCGGCGTCAAGGTCTGGGTTGAGAACACGCAGAACAGCGCATTTCTGCATGTTGCCAGCGCTTACCTGGTCTTTGTGGCCGTGGATAAGGAAGGACGCCGCATCCAGGTTCCACCTACGACGCCGGAAACGGCCGATGAAAAGCGCCGCTTTGAAGATGCGATGAGACGGCGCGAACATCGCGATGCAGAAGCAGCACGGCGCAAGCAGTTGGCAGGTCTGGCACTCCAAACCAAGACAGCGAGTAAGAAGAGTTAGTCTTATTCAGTGAATGGATTATTGATTATCGACAAGCCAGGCGGCATGACTTCGCATGACGTCGTCAGCCGGGTGCGTCGCATTACAAGTGAACGCTCGATCGGGCATCTGGGGACGCTGGATCCGATGGCGACGGGGGTTCTGCCGTTATTGCTTGGGAAGTGGACGCGCCTGGCTCAGTATTTCACTTCCGCTGAAAAATCTTATTCGGGAGCAATTCGCTTCGGATTTGCCACTGACACTTATGATGCTGAGGGTCAGCCCATTACGGCGCAAACTCCACTCAAGCTGAATCTGGACGAATTGCGCGTGCTGGCGGCAGGTTTTCTTGGTCCACAAGATCAGCTTCCGCCACTGTACTCCGCAAAGAAAATCAATGGCCAGCCCGCTTATAAACTTGCGCGGGAAGGGAAGCCGGTTGAGCTCAAAACCGCTCTTGTGATCGTGCATGAGTTTGAGCTACTGGAGATTGAAGTGGATGTCGCGAAATTCCGAATGAGCATCTCTTCCGGCGGCTACGTTCGCTCTGTTGCGCATGAACTTGGCGCACTGGCCGGATGCGGGGCGCATCTCTCAGCGCTGCGCCGCACCCAGGCCGGCCCATTCACACTCGACGACGCGCTGAGCCTCGATATTCTCGAGCCACTGGCGGGTAAGATCCCCGCGCTTGAAGCACTCAGCCTTCACCCCCGCACCCTTCTCCCGGAAATGCCCTCAGTGACCGCAGATGCTCAAGTCCTCGGCCGACTCCGCAACGGCGCACAGGTAAATCTCCCTGAGTTCTCCCGCGCACCTCTGGTGAAAGTCTTCGCCAGCCAACGCGAGCTAGTGGGGGTGGCTAAAAGAGTTGCTGGGACGTTGTTTCAGCCTGTGGTAGTGCTCTGCTAAGTTATTAAATTGACATTGCAACACCTCTCATGAGGCATTACTATTCCTGCATTGGAGAGGTCATGCGAACCAAAAGATTGATTTTGCCCAGTAGATTTCTATGCATTTTTGTCTGCCTCTATGGCGTTTCAATCGCCAATGCACAAGGCTGCGCGGCAACTCTTGGTATTGATGCTCACGCAGGAGTTTACATTCCCCAGGCTCGTGCGATTGTCGTCAGCGGGACACCCTATCAAGAAGAACAGTGCGAGCCCGGCAAGATGTCACTGCAAGGGCATGGAAAATCGGAGAAAACCACGACGGCCGGAATTGAAAGAGCTGAATATCAGTATGATGCTCACAATGGCCAGATCTCTTTCTCTGCCACACTCAATGCCATTGGCAATCCTCCTTCCCCGTTAGCAGTCGGGCAAATTGCCTTCAGTCTCATCTGGCGCGATCGTGTTTATTTTTCATCACCCAAGCTTCCAAAGATATCAAGCAAAGGCTTTTACACGGGACAAGCGCCAAGCGAACTGGAGCTCAAAAAATCAGAAATCAAGGTCTACTTACAATTGGCGATGGACCAAACGCCCAACTGCTCATCGAATACAGCGCCGAGTAATGATACACACTTCCTCACCAACTTCGGCGTCAATGCCATCGATATCCAAGGTCAAGTGATCAGCATCAGACCCAACTATGAGGATACTTCTGTCAGCCATGGAAGGGATGTAAAAATCACCGGAAAATCCGGAACGATGGAACTGAATAATTGCATCCTTGGAAAAGGTATTCTGCTCTCTGAGAGTCCGGTTGGAGTAAAAGCTGGCGCGGGCCAGACTTTGGTCACTACTTTCAATGGTGGCATGGTGCCGCTATCAGCATTTATTGAATTTACAGCACACGCATCTTCTATAGCCAGCAGCATGCGGGGAAAATTAATCACCATCAATATCCCAAGTTTTGGCGCTTGCTTCATCCGGCCTAAAAGTATGCCTGAACTTGAAATGAAAACTGAAAGCGGTTTCACTTACTGGTGTAACTAGGCTTATCTACTTCGTCTTTGCCGTCTTTTTCAGCATCGGTTCCAGAACGACTGCCACGGTTTTTGCAATCACAATTGAACCATCGGCGGTGGGATGAATCCCATCCTGCTGAATCATTCCCGGCTTGTGAATCAAATCGCGGTAGAGCATGGGAATAAAAGCTGTGTGATGTTTGGCCGCCAGGTCGCGAAAGATCTTCTCAAAAGCCGCAATATAATCCTTGCCATAATCCGGCGGCAGCGTCATTCCCGCCAACACAACCTTAATATGCGCGGCATCAAGCGCGGTGAGCACACCATCCAGATTGCTTGTAGTGTTCTCGATTCGCAAACCGCGCAATCCGTCGTTGCCGCCGAACTCTACTATGACAACATCAGGGTGTAAACCAATAATCCGCTGCACGTCATTAAGCGCATCTTTAGTTGTTGCACCACTTACGCCTTGGTTGTTAACGCGACAGTTGAAGCCGTGTTTACGAAGTAGGTTCCCGAGCGCATCCGGATAAGCCTCGCCGGTCGAGAGCCCATACCCTGCGGTAATACTGTCGCCGAAGCAGACGATGAGCGGCTGCGGAGGATGCTGAGCAGCCTCCGCGCGACCGAGGGTAATCAGCAACAACCCGACGACAACTCCAAATTTCCAGCGCCAACACTTCATAATTTCCGAGTTTACTTGAAACCGCCGCCTGGTTGAATCAGCTGTGCGATGAAACTCCCTCTCACTCCGCCGCGTATTTAAATAGCAGAAGCAAAATCGAGATTAGCAGAAACAAAAAATCAAGATAGACAGCAGCAAAAATTGAGAAGAAAAGGCCCGCCCGCGAATGATCGTACTGAAGAACCTCACCAAAACCATACAGAACGGTCAGCGGCGCATAGAGATTCTGCGCGGAATCGACCTTGCCATTCCCTCCGGGCAATTTGTCGCCATCGTCGGCGCCAGCGGCAGCGGTAAAAGCACCCTCCTCGGTCTGATGGCCGGACTCGACAGCCCCTCCAGCGGCGAAATTTATCTCGACGGCACACCCATCCACAACCTGCCTGAATCCGCGCTCGCCGAAGTCCGCGGAAGCAAAATCGGTTTTGTCTTTCAGTCCTACCAACTGATCCCAACGTTGACAGCCCTCGAAAATGTTCTCCTCCCGTACGAACTCAACTCCACCGGTAACGCGGTTGAACGCGCGCGCACACTGCTCACTCAAGTTGGCCTCGCTGACCGCAAGGAGCATTACCCCATCCAACTCACCGGCGGCGAGCAGCAACGGGTCGCACTCGCCCGCGCTTTTGTTGTGCAACCGCCCATCATCATGGCCGACGAGCCCACAGGCAACCTCGACTCCACCAACGGGCACCTGGTTCTTGACCTGCTCCTTGAGCGCAACCGCGAAGCCAAAACCACACTCGTACTTGTCACCCACGACGTAACGCTGGCGGAACGCGCCGATCGCCGTATCGTTCTGAGCGACGGACGCATTATCGAAGATTCAGCCCCGGTCAGCGCCAATCAACTGGAGCTGGCAACAGTTAAGCAGGAAAAAAATGGCTAAGCGCTCCTTGAGTTGGAAACGCGCAGCCACTATCGCCTTGCGCGATCTCAAATCTTCGCCGGCAAAATTTCTCTTCGTCGTTCTCTCCGTCGCTGTCGGTGTCGGCGCACTCGTCGGTCTGCGCGGCTTCAGCATCAGCTTCCGTCAGACGCTCTCAACCGAAGCACGCTCACTGATGGCCGGCGACCTCAGCGCGCGCATCTTCCGCCAGCCCACCGCTGATGAATCCGCCAAGATTGCCGCACTCAATGGAAAGGGAATTGCCACATCAGGAATTCAAACAACCTGGACCCTCGAAACGATCAGCATGGCCAGTGCGCCACCCGATCCCATGCCGATCCTCGTCGCGCTGAAAGCCGTCGATCCAACTGTATACCCCTTCTACGGCCACGCACAGCTTCTCCCTGACCAGCCACTTTCTCAAGCTCTCGCCGGAGACTCCGTCGTTGTAGCCGATGAATTTCTCGTGCGCATGAACGCACACGTCGGCGGAAGCCTCCGCGTTGGCGGTCACGAATTCAAGATCACCGCTGTCCTCCATCAGGAACCTGACCGCATCACCTCTGGCGCAGGTCTTGGACCACGCGTTCTCATCTCGCGCGCCTCGCTCGACAAAACTCAACTCATTGGCTACGGCTCACGCGCCACGGAGCGTCTTCTCATCAAACTCCCTGCCACCGCCAACCCCGTTCAAATGCGCAAGCAAATTGAAACCATCCTCCCCGACGCGCAAGTGATGGATTACCGCGAAGGGAATCCCGGGCTCACTGAAGGCCTCGACCGCGCGACTTCAATTCTGAGCTTGATTTGTTTGGTGGCGATGGTTCTGGGAGCGATCGGCGTTGCGATGGCCATGCACGCGCACCTTGAGGAACGCATGGACATCCGCGCTATTCTCAAAGCCATCGGCGCAACCTCCACCGATCTCCTGCGCATTTTTCTTTTGCAAACCATCGGCCTCGGTCTTGCAGGAGCATTGCTCGGTGTGGGCGTCGGCCTCGGTTTTATGTACCTGCTCCCCGCCATCTTCGGGCATCTAATTCCCGTCCACACCACGATGAGTTTTCCCTGGCAGGCCATCTTTGCGGGAGTTGCAACCGGCTTACTCACCACTATCCTCTTCTGCCTTCCGCCACTACTTGAGGTTCGCAACATCCGCCCCATTCTTGTTCTGCGCCGCCTCGTCGATACGGCTACCGATGGCTTTTTCCGGCGCTGGCTCAATCGCTGGCCGCAGCTTCTTCTTTCCGGCGTTGTTCTGCTCGCACTCGCTCTCATCGCCCGCGCACTTTCCGATTCAAACGAAGTTGCCATCGGATTTCTGATCGCGCTGATCACCACCCTGGCTGTTCTGCTGGTGGTTGCCGCACTCACGCTTCTCGGCCTGCGCTGCACGCTCAATCGAGTCCGGCTCCATCTGCCCTCTTCGATGCGCCAGGGGCTCTCCAATCTCTACCGCCCCGGCAATCAATCCGCGCCTGTTCTTGCCGCACTTGGCACCGGTGTGCTGCTCATCCTCAGCGTCTACCTTTTCCAATCCTCGATTGTGCGCCAGATTCGCGAGACCGCCGCACCGAATCTACCTAACATCTTTCTGGTTGACATTGCCAGCGACGAAGTTGCCGGAGTGCAAAAGTTTTTCCACGATCAACAGGGAATTCAGCAGCCTCTCGAATTGATTCCCATCACGGTCGGCAAATTTATTTCGCTCAATGGCAAAACAGTGGAGCAGCTTTACGCAGAGCAACAATCCAATCCCGATAAAGCTCAGCACTACCCCCGCCGCATGCTTCAATCCGCCGAAGTCACCTGGGCTGACACGCCACCGCCCGGCGACAAAATTACCGCGGGCAAATGGTGGTCCTCATCCACCGCGCACGAGATTGCCGTCAGCGCCGGAGTTGCCGAGCGTATTCACCTCGGCATCGGCTCCTCTGTTGAATTGGAAATTAACGGTGAAACTCACTGGCTCCGCGTGGCAGCAATCTTTAAAGCCGACGGCCAGCATCTCGGCTCACGCACGCCTTTCGTGCTCTCATCGGGCGAACTTACAAATCCCCGCGCCATCTGGTATGGCGGTCTTCACATCGACCCCGCGCGCATCCCGACCATGGAGCGCGCGCTCTTCACCGCTTACCCCACCATCACTCTCATCAAC
>DAHXOQ010000002.1 GCA_027364815.1 Acidobacteriaceae bacterium
AATCCGCTGTAGGGGAGGAGAGATGGCCGAGTGGCTGAAGGCGGCGGTTTGCTAAACCGTTGTACGGTCAAAAGCTGTACCGGGGGTTCGAATCCCCCTCTCTCCGCCAGACCTTCTAGCCGCAGCGGCTGGCTTATTGCACGCAAAGTATTCCTCATCAAAATAAGTGACAGCTTTCAAGCAGAGTGCGTTCACGAGCATAATTTGATTCTTTTGAGATATTCGATACTGCATCCGGAAACTACATTTGAATAAATTCGCAACTACTGAGTATTTGAGTTCAGGAGATATTTGGCGAATATAATCGCAGCACAAAGCAGATGTCCGTGGCTTAGAGTGATATGGACTTTTACAATAAGAAGTTCAATGAGACTGAAAAATACGACCTTGTGATCACGGTGAAAGGCAAGGAAGATTGCTCAATCCTGAAACCTGACACACTGGTAGCACTCTACTCCAGTCTCGCCGACTGTGGTGCCCTGACACGAGCCTAATTTTTCTTCAGCACTCGAGTTCGCTTTCATCTGCCTGCATTGCCTGATAATGTCACAACCGCATGTTCATTGCTAAATTATTAATTAAAAAGAAGTTATGCTGAGAAGCTGGAGCTATTCAGGGTGTGTCTGCAATTTAAATTAATATAATTACTAAAGTACTTGACCGTGTGATTGTATCCCTTATAATTGTAGGCTCCTGCGTACTTCCCCAATGAAAAAGCCAATAGAGGATACCGCAGGCTTCGACATCCCGGCTGATAGCAAATATGTGTGAACTTTGGAGTGCATAAGCGATAGCAACATTGCGTTAGATTGGATTGACGGCGTTGCGAAAGAGACATCAAGGCAATCGGGCTCTTTTAAGTTGAAACTGGTTGACCGAAAACTGAAAAGGTCAAAACCAGCCAATTTCCCAGATAGTGCTGTTGGTTCCTCGCGGAAGGCGCTTGAACCGTGAAAGAGAGCGGTGATCGATGAAGACTGGTGGAGACCAGCACAATGGACAGATTCAGATCCTAATCGCCGAAGAACAAAGGATTTACGGCGATGGCTTACGTGCGTTGCTGGAAAAAGAGCGAGACTTCAAGGTAGTAGGCATTGCGCCCGATGGGGCAGCTGCTGTCCAGATGTCACAGAAGCAAAAGCCTGATATCTTGCTGCTCAACGTAGCCAAGATATCGGGCAGTGATGGAATGGAAGTTCTAGACGAACTTCATAAGCTGAACATTCCAGTTCGTTCGCTTCTACTTGCAACATCCCTTTCAGGGCCGGATCTCAGACGCGCATTGCTCCTTGGGGCACGTGGCGTTGTGCTCAAGACATCTTCCACGCAAACGCTTCTTGACGGCATTCGGGGAGTCATGGAAGGTCAGTACTGGATTAGTGCGGATATAAGCGCCAGCATGTTGGGAGCCCTGCGCGACAATACACCTTCAACAAATGGCAACGGTTCTAAAGGTGCCTTCGGCCTGACGGCCCGCGAGATGGAGATAATCAGCACCGTGGTTGCGGGTTACTCCAATGCAGAAATGGCCAAGAAGTACGGAATCAGCGAGCAAACCGTGAAGCACCATCTGAGCAACATATTTGACAGGGTGGGTGTTTCGAACCGCCTCGAGCTCGCACTTTTTGCCGTTCATCACCGGCTAGTGGTCGTTGATAGCTAAGGTCAAGCCGGGACGGAGTCCAAGCGGTAATAGCATGCGCTGGGCACTCTTATTCAAGGTTATATGCAGATCGGTTTCTGGCAACTCCGGATCGCTAGTCGCTATAAAAATGCTGAAACTAAGTTATGAAAGCTAGAGTTTCATATTGAGAAATGATGGGGGTCTGCGCTGAATAAAAGCTTTCAGGCTCATTCAGATAGATACAATGCATTGATAGTTTGAACGTAGATAGTACCCTGGCTCTCAATGCTGCTGCTTCTAGTAACATTGCAAATAGTTACTACTTCTGCGGTATACCATGTGCCATCCCTGATCGAGCCTGGATTTCCACAACACAATTCAAAAGTAGTACTGCAACGTGAACCTGAGGCAGACGAGATAGTAGAAGTCTCAATCTTGCGCTACATGATGACAGAGGCGCGCACCCTGATTCACCTCAGCGTAAGTGATTGATTTGAGCGAATCCATTGACCAAATACGCTCCAGGAAAATGAGAGTACGGCTGAGTTGCTTACAAAGCATCTCATATTCTGCGTTGTTTGATTTCAATGTAGGACATTTCGGTGTATCGACCGAGGTTACTAGAGAACGTTTCTTTGGCCGCTTGCAGATTACCCTAGGGACTATCAATTGTTCTATAGATAGCCCTTAGCATAGCTATACCAAGTGAACCCAAGTACATAAAGGATGGCACTATCTATCCATTGTGAATAAGAATTTTCCAAGATAGTGTTAACGCTCAGCTAAGGGATTGCGCGATCGGCGGCACAGAAATTGACCGACATGCCGGTGGCGCTTTTTAAATTCCTGTTGGAGTCTCAACAATCATTCATCGCGGAATGGAACATTTGTTCTATTGCGACGAAACTAGCGGAGCAAAATGGTCACGCGCGCTCATCGGTATCCCATTGGAGCCATTATGCGGTATCGCGTTATTGGCGAGAAGCATTGGCATGTGGGCACGGTAGAGAACATAAGCGCTACCGGTGTGCTTTTCCGCGGAGAACACGTAGTGCAAGTCAATTCTTCGATAGAGGTTGCAGTCAATATGTCGAGGAGTTTAGCTGAGGGGCATAGCAGCAAAATTGTCAGCCAGGGGAAGATCGTTCGGGTTGCGCCTGACGAAACTGATCCTGAAAATGCCGTAATGGCTGCAGCACTCAGTCGCTTGCGAATACTCAGGGACTAATGTAGAACGTGGGCCGGGAAGCAAATGGCCCGCCAGGAAGCCAAGGAGTAATGGAGAACGTAGAAGGTCACTTTCATGCGGAGTTAGTAAAGTGCTGTTCCGGCAGGAAGTGAAGATTAGGAACTGGTGTTCATAGCCAATCGGATATAGGTTCCGTCAACGGGTCACGCTTGTGGTATGTGGATACACGGGCTGTAACTCACAGGGCGAAGCTATGCTCAGAGTGCGGTGCAATGGAAGAAAGGGAAATAATGGAAATGTTGGGCGGTGGAATTACATCGGTCATTACAGCAGAGATAACGCCATGGTGGGCGCTGTATACCAAGCATCAGCATGAGAAGACAGTTGCAGATGGACTTATAGCGAAGGGGTTTGAGGTGTTTCTTCCGGTGTATAACTCGGTCCGGCACTGGAAGGACAGGAAGAAGACAATTTCCATACCGCTTTTCCCCTGTTACGTATTCGTTCACGGTGGGCTCTACAGGCGACACCAGGCGGTGACTACTCCCGGAGTGTATGCAATCTTGAGTAGCGGTGGCCAGATCGCAACGATACCGGAAATAGAAATTACGGCAATTCAAAGAAGCATCTCGGGAAGTCTACAAGTTGAACCGCACCCATTTCTTAATTGCGGTGACCGGGTGAGAGTAGTGCGTGGTCTGCTTTAAGGAGTCTCAGGAATTCTGCTGCGAAAGAAGGGGCAATGCAGGCTCATCCTTTCCGTCGATACGTTGGCTCGTTCAATCGCAGTAGAGATTAACGCTTCAGATGTTGAAGCAGATGTCTACAGCGCGTCGGAGTCATTAATCTCCGGACAAGTAACAGGATCTCTCGCGGAGGGCCTGGGGCATGGTCGACAAGTAGAAGTTCACGAATATAGGAAGCAACCGCACTCGACCGGGGTCGGTGACAAGCCCGATGACATTCCAATCTCTGCATGAAGTGGCTGCGTTGAACCTGGGAAAGCGAAGTTTTACGAATTCAGTGGGGAAAGTAGAAATGCGTAACAGGACAAGAGCTGTGATCCAATTTAGTTGTTTGGTGCCTGTTCTCTTCGTTTTTCTGCCAGCTTACACTCAGGCTGGAACGAAGAGTGACGGCGAGCACCAGGATAAAGCAGTTGAGGTAACACCCGCACGCAGCGAAGAAGCGCCGAGCAATACACAGCACAACGGGAGCTACATTATCGGCGCAGATGACGTTCTCGCAATCAATGTATGGAATGAAAAGGATATATCTAAATCGGTACCGGTGAGGTCCGACGGGAATATATCACTACCGCTCGTTGGAGAAATACAAGCAGCCGGGCGAACGCCATACGAATTGGAGCAGGAGATTACTGCGAGGCTTCGCAACTTCATTACAGCGCCGACGGTTGCGGTAATGGTAGAGAAGATCAACAGCAAGAAATTCAACATTCTAGGCGAGGTTGTGAGGCCAGGATCGTACTCGACCGCACTGGCAAACACGGTTGTGGATGCAATTGCGCTTGCGGGCGGTTTCAGGGATTTTGCGAAGAAGAAAAATATTTACATACTGCGCCGGAGTGCAGATGGCAAGCAAGCGCGCATTCACTTCAACTACAAGGAGTTCATCGCAGGCAAGAACGTCGCCCAGAATATCAACCTTGAGCCGAACGATACGATCATAGTGCCATGAAGGTTTTTATGTTCAGGATAGCTTGTGCCTTGATTTCGGTCATGATCTCAGCGCCGATCTTCTCTCAAGTGGAACCCAGCACTGCAGTGGACTTGACGGCGCCGGATCAAGAGACACGCATGATAACTCCACCAGCAGTAAGTGGCGCTCTTCTACCGCTGGATGATGAACTCGACCAACGGTCCAATTACTTGAGTGGCGGTGTCACCTTTAACTGGGCGTACATCTCGAACGTGCAGCCCGGGGCAACTTCCGCATCGATCAATGATGAAAGCTACTCGATATGGCCAATCCTGACTCTTGACCAACGAACACCACACTCGACGCGGATGCTGAGTTACAGTTCAGGATTTACCTTTTATAAACAAACAAGCGCGCTTGATTCAATTAACCAAAACATGGACGCGAGATTTGATTATGGATTCAGCCCTCGGTTCATTGTGAGTATACGAGACTCACTCCGTCAAAATTCGAACGTATTTAATCAGCCGCTAGTCACAAGCGGAGGAACGAGTTCCCCGCCAGTGGGAGTACAAAGTCCGGGCGTGGTTATTCCGTTTGAAGATGAAGTGAAAAACGACCTCAGCGCGATATTCAGCTATCAGTTTGACGAATTTTCAATGTTTGGAGGAAAGGTTGGATATGAAACGCTTAACTTCCCTAATCTTACCAAAGGATCTGGACTCTTTAATTCGGTAGCGGAGTCGGAGTTGGGATTCTACAGCTGGCGAGTATCGCGTGCGCAATATTTCGGCGCAATGTACCAGGGCGCCCGGGTAGTCACATCCGGGCAGAAGTCCACAACGCAGACGCAGACTCTTTCATTCTTCTACACTCTCTATTCGGGCAAAGGCTTCACCATGACGCTTTCGACCGGACCACAGTACATGAGCTTCACGGAGCCCGGCACTCCTTCGTATCACGAGTGGACGCCATCGGTCAGAGCCAGCATCGGTTGGCAGACGCCCCGCATTCGACTTACCTCTGACTATTCGAGAGATATTACGGCAGGGCAAGGAATTCTAGGAGCTTATGCTTCCAACAGCGCAGATGCTTCTTTTCGCTTCCAACTGACGCATAACTGGGCAGTCAACTCAGTTGTGGTATACGAAAACGACAAAAATAGTGTGCCAGCATTTCAGCAAGGATATCCGGGTGGGAACTCCCTGTCGTGGACCGCTTCGGCCGGATATAACATACGTGAATATCTGGTGGCGGGGTTTGGTTATACACGTCTTCATCAGAACTACAGCGGAGTTACTGCGATAGCTCTCACACCAGACAGCGATCGTGCCTACTTTTCCCTTTCCTACTTTTTTCACAGACCACTAGGTAGATAACCATGAATGAAGAAATGCAAGAAGAGCCGGAACAGCAGCGAGACTTAGAGTGGTACCTGAGTATTCTGCGCCGCCGTCACATGCACTTCCTGATCACATTGTTGATCGTGTGGGCGGCGGTGTGGGGTGCGAGCTGGGTGATTCCGCCCACATATAAGTCAAACACGCTGATTATCGTAGAGCAGCCGACGATGCCCAAGAGCTACGTCGAGCCGAACGTCTCCGGCGATCTGCAGGAGCGCTTGCAGAGTATCACGGAGCAAATCCTGAGCCGCACGCATTTGATTACGATCATTCAGAAGCTGCAACTATATGAGCATTCGCGTGGAGCCCGCACGGTCGATGACAAGATTGCGTTGATGAGAAAAGATATCGACATCGAAGTTGTGCGCGATCCGCAGAACGATCAAATTTCTGCATTCCGGATCTTCTACTCTTCACGAGACCCACAGGTTGCGCGGAGTGTCACAGGTGAGTTGACGGATCTTTTTATCAAGGAGAACCTTCAATCGCGGCAGCAGGCATCGGAGGACACGACGAAGTTTCTTCGGTCACAAGTATCGAATGCCCGAGAAAGCCTTTCCGATCAGGAAGCGAAGGTGCGCGAGTTCGAAGCGCAGCATGAAGGGGAGTTGCCGACGCAGCAGGCCAGCAATCTTCAAATCCTGAGTGGGCTGCAGTCACAATTACAGAATGAGCAAGACTCGCTCAACACGGCACAGCAACAGCGTGTTTATTTTCAGGCGATGATCGATCAATACCGCGGATCGCACAATTCAATGCAATCCTCTCTCAAGTCCGGGGAAGGCCTGTCTCCGATCGCCGCACTTGATCAGGAGCTGATGAAGCTCAGAGCACAACTGGCAGATCTTCGCTCACGATACACAGATCGCTATCCCGATGTGGTGGCGGTACAAGATCAGATAGCAGAAAAGGTGAAGTTGCGGCAAAAACTAGTCGCCGAAGAAAGGAAAAGCGGTGCCGGCACGAAACAGCCGCTCCAGGCAAGTAATGCGGGAGAAGAGAGCGACCCTCAGATGAACCCAGTGTTGGCACAACTTCAGGGGCAACTAGAATCGAACCGCCTCGAAATTGAAAACCGGAAAAAGTCGATCGCCAGCTTGCAAGGGAGAATTGGAGAATATCAATCCCGACTCAATGCCGAGCCAATAGTGGAGCAAAAGCTGGCAGAGCTAACACGAGGCTATGAACAGTCGAAGGAGAATTACGATGATTTGCTGAAGAAGGAGAGCGGTTCGGCAATGGCGACGAGCATGGAACAGATGCAGCAAGGTCAGCGTTTTACCATGCTGGATCCGCCTAGCCTGCCGTTAAATCCGGACTTTCCAAATCGTTTGAAGTTTTGTGCATATGGTCTGGCTGCGGGTCTCTTCCTTGGTCTTGCCGTGGTCGCGGCATTTGAGTTCTTTGATGACCGGGTGCAAACCGAGCGCCAAATCAGATCGCTTTTGCCTGTCACTTTGATATGGGACATACCGGCCGTGCAGAGCGAGGACGATTTGAGAAAAGCAAAATCAAGACTTGTGATGGGAGTAGTAACCAGCGTGTTTGTAATCACGACTATTCTGGCCGGGGCAGTATTCAGCTATCTGCGAGGGTAAAAAATGGCTATCCAGTTCAAACCCGAGAATCCGCCCCGCTTTGGCCTGGATGCGCCAAGCCGAGTGCCTTTAGTGCTATCCGCGCAGGCGCACAGCGCACCTGGCGACGAACAAAATCTGCTCCGGCAAGTTGAAGCGGTGCCGATTACACCTCCGGAATGCGGCAGATTGGTATGTCTAACGGATGAGGAGTCAGCCGTGGCAGAGGCATTCCGGCTCGTCGTCGTGCGGCTGCGCGATATGCGATATGACCGGCCCTTGAAGAAGCTTCTGATTACCAGCACCATTCCGCAAGAGGGCAAGAGCATGGTAGCTGCAAATTTAGCTTGCATCCTTGCAGAAGAACGACAGGAGAAGGTGCTGATCGTTGAAGGTGATATCAGACGTCCAACCCTGACACAGACATTTGGCATAGAAGAGCGCGCAGGGCTTTGTGAATTACTTCGTAAAGAAGTGAGCCTCAGTCAAAGTATTGTGCACCTTCCTGAGGCGAAGATCTGGGCGCTTCCAGCGGGGCAGGTGAATCGTAATCCTTTAGACCTTCTCCAATCGCAGAAGCTTTCTCCACTTATGGCTCAATTGGAGGAATGGTTCGACTGGATCATTATTGATTCGCCTCCGGTGCTTCCTATTGCAGACACCAGTGTTTGGTCAGCCCTGGCGGACGGAATTGTTCTCGTGGCGCGTTACGGGATTACACAGAAGAAGGCGCTTCTCAGGGGAGTCAAGCAGATCGATAGAAAGAAGATAGTTGGAGCAGTTTTGAATTGCTCGCAGAACTTGCCTCACTCCGACTATTACTACAGACGTCCATCAGCTGCGAAAAGGGTGGAGCGGTGATCTGATCCAATCGAATGGCGTCATGATGGAGCACTAAAGGCCACTGATTTCGATCATTAGTTTTGCATATTCGGGCAGAGAGACGCGCAGGCAATCGTTTTACGTTGCAATTCGGTTGCAGTGCGAGCCGAGGTTCCACGCGGCTCTGCACCGCACTGACGCATTAAAACTTCCCTAACGAAATGCACGGCGGTCGTTATCCGTTGCAAGCTGTTGTGTGAAATTTCACACAATGGAGTTCACTTTACACAGACGAGGTCGAAAACAATGGTGACATGTTATCTGACATTCGGGAGCATATTTGTACAAGTAGTGGCTGGCGGCGGTGTAGGTCATTTGCCGATAAGCATTCTCTTTGTACTTGGTTCTCTGTTGTTTGTGCTCGGCACGATGGTGCGACGGAGCTTGTCTGTGCGAGAGGACTCGTCGAAGCCACCTATCTATCAACCCTGGGCCCGAACTGTCTCTGCAGAGAAAAGTCGCAGGAGTATGGCGAATGTCAGGAGCCAGGAAACGTCCCGCACAAGTGCTAACGCTGCCTGATGAACTGCGACCAACATACGCAAGCGAAGACGGGTCTCAAAAGTGATCCATGGCGGTTGCGATCTGGAAAGACAGAGGATCCATTCTTAAGTTTCTCAATGGAAGGATAAAAGCTGACCTTGCATCGCATACTTGACAGTTCGCTGCCGATGCGCACTACGGTGCTCAAAGTGGCTGAGGTGTCGCTAGTAATAGCGGCCCTAGTGCTAGCTTTGGAGATGTTTGCCGACGAAGAGCTTGGGATCATTTCGTCGACCAAGGTTGGTACGGGCCTGGTTGGGGCGCTACTCCTGCTATGCCTCTACTGTGTGGACTTTTATGAGCCGAAGGTAACAACCCTTCGTATGCAGAGCGCATCGCGGATAATGCAGGCGCTTGGTTTGACGATGCTGATCATAGCGCCGTTGCTACTAATATGGACGCCCACGCTGGATCCGACGCCGGCAGTGATTGGAATGCTTTTGGCCGGCGCGTGCCTCGTAACATCACGTTTTCTATTTGCGGAAATCGCGCAACGTTTCGCATTTACTGAAGCGGCGATAGTATGGGGATCAGGCGCACTGGCTGCGAATATCATACACGAGCTAGTGAAGCGACCGGATATCGGGATCATTGTCCAGGGCATTGTCGATCAGAGTTATACAGGAGATTTCTTCGCGGGTGTGCAGTACCTCGGCCCCCCCGAAGTCATGCAGGGAATGAAAGATTCGGGTCAAGTACGCCGGATCATTTTTGCCGTCGAGGAGAGGCGTGGATCGTTGCCGGTTGAAACGCTGATGGCAATGAGAGCCGCCGGGCTGAGTTTCGAGGATGGCACGGAGTTGTACGAGGAGCTAACTGGCAAGGTATGGTTAGGTACTTTCAGCGTTAGTGGACTTCTATTTTCCAGGAAGCTCAGGCCTACCTTCGCCAAACTCTTTATCAAACGATTCCTTTCCATATTTTTCGCAATCATCGGGCTGATAATTACGCTGCCAGTGATGCTAATTACGGCTGTGTGGATACGGGGCGACTCCGCCGGCCCGGCAATTCTCCGGCAGACACGTGTGGGTGAGAATGGGCAGCACTTCACCCTTTTCAAATTTCGATCGATGAAAGTTGACTCCGTGGGGTCAGCACCTGCAACGCGTGATGATCCCCGGTGCACGCGCATCGGGAAATGGATACGGCGGTTTCGAATCGACGAATTACCGCAGTTGGTGAATATATTGAAAGGGGATATGTACTTTATAGGGCCGAGGCCTTTTGTCCCCGACCAAGAATCCAGTCTCGTTCAAGAAATTCCACACTATCGTCAGCGTTGGACAGTGCGCCCTGGAGCAACGGGTTGGGCGCAAGTACACAGGGGCTACTGTTCTTCCGTCGCAGACAATGTTGAGAAGCTCTCATACGATTTGTTTTACATAAAGAACCTCTCAATTGGACTGGATATGCTAACGCTATTGAAAACATTCAAAGTCTTACTGCTGGGCCGAGGTGGTCAATGAATGTAGCGCAAGGATTTTTTTGGCTAAGTGTGATTTGGCTGTTCTACGTGTGGATTGGCTACCCACTGGTACTTGCGATTGTTTCTCTGGTTCACCGCTTTCGCACACTGCCTGCAGACGATTACTTCCCAAAGGTAAGCGTGCTGATCGCCGCGCGAAATGAAGAAAAGGACATTCGTTGGAAGCTAGCGCAAACCCTGGCGTGGGAATATCCCAAGGATCGGCTGGAGGTGCTGGTCGGCTCCGATGCTTCGACCGATGGGACAGACGATGCAATCCGCGCAATCCGAGACCCGCGTTTGAGATTCGTGCGCAATGAAGAGAGATCGGGCAAGAACAGAACCTTAAACCGGCTGGCCCGGATGGCGAATGGCGATTTACTTTTCTTTACTGATGCGAATACGCACATAGAACCGCAATGCCTAAAAAAGATGGTGCGGTATTTTGCAGACACACGAGTAGGATGCGTTACCGGGCTGGAGCAAAATGTCGGAGGCCGCGACACGTCGACAATAACGATGGGAAGTAATGCATATCTCAGCTACGAAGCCGCGATAGACATGTTGGAGAGCAAGCTTGGATCGGTATTAGTATGCGATGGTTCAATCTACTGCCTGCGCAGCTCCTTATTTTTTAGTCTTGATCCCGACCTTGCAAATGATCTGGAGCACCCGGTCCGTGCCGGCGCTGCGGGAGCGACAATTCTTTACGAGCCTGAAGCGCGATCCTTTGAGCGCTGCAGCAGCTCAGCTCGAGAAGAGTTTTCACGCAGGAGACGAATCGCCGGGCAGGGAGCGCTTGCAATGTGGAGATTGCGTCATGAACTGAGCGGATTTCGGCTTTGGCAGTTCCTGTCGCGCAAATGCCTGCGTTGGCTCACGCCGATCCCACTGGTGATGCTTCTAATCAGTACCTTCATGATGCGGAGTAACCCATGGTTCGTTGAACTCTTTGCGGCACAAATTGCGTTCTACCTGATTGCCCTGCTAGGTGCATGGCAGAAAGGCGAGTCCCGTATGAGTGGAGTACTGCGTTTGCCGTTTGTAGTGGTTCTGGCTAATGTTGCAGTA
Organism: Acidobacteriaceae bacterium; assembly: GCA_027364815.1. Classification (GTDB taxonomy): domain Bacteria; phylum Acidobacteriota; class Terriglobia; order Terriglobales; family Acidobacteriaceae; genus CAIMNN01. The sequence goes on from DAHXOQ010000002.1 coordinate 11,414, forward strand.
TTTCTGGGCGTTGTCGATGCCTGTTGTGGCAAAACATTTGCAACGTGGAATATCGCCTCGCTCTCGCGCGGCACCGGAAGGGTATCTGGCTAAGCAGTTATCACCTGATGAATACACTTAATTCCGGTCGACTATGTGCGGTTGGAACGAACAAGGTAGCAGAAGTGGAAAGGATCTCTATGTCAAATCCTCTTGTGAGCATCGTAATACTGAATTACAAGCGCCTGAGCGCCCTCATGCTAACGATAGAGTCAGTTGTTTCCCAGAGATATGCAAATCGAGAGATCATCCTAGTGGACAATCACTCTGAGGAAAATGTGGCCGCCGCAGTGCAGAAATTCGGGAGCGAAATACAACTCATTGAACTCGATAAAAATCTCGGCGCTTGCGGTGGAAGAAACGCCGGCCTGAATGCCGCCCGCGGGGAAATCGTGATCACGCTGGACAATGACATCAGCTTCTTGTCTACCGACGCGCTCGACACAGTGGTGCGCCTCTTCGATGAGCATCCGGAATATCACGTATTGGCGTTTCAACTCAGGGATCCCGTTACTGGGAAATTGCGCTTAAGGGAATGGTGTCATCCAAGAGACTGGCGTGAATACTCCGAAGTTCAGTTTCCGACACATTTCTTTGTTGAGGGAGCGGCAGCTTACCGCCGCGAAATATTCGAAAGCGCCGGCGTGTACTTTGAGCCTCTCTTTGTATACAACGAAGGCTGGGATCTCGGGCTCCGCATTTTGGATCAGGGCTTTCGCATCCTCTATACCCCTGAGATCAAGGTGCGTCATTTGATGTCGGCGGAGGCGCGTTCGAGCAGCCGTTCATTTTTTCTGTTTACCCGCAATTACATTTGGATTGCGTACAAAGACTATCCGTTCTGGGCGGGCGTGCGCTTTGTGATTTTCCGATTGGCGATGATGGCGTACTTTGCATTTCGTGCGGGAGAGTGGGTGAATTACTTTAAGGGCTTGTGGGAAGGAATCCTGGGTTGCCGGAATATCAAGCGCTCCCCAATAAAGGAGTCTACCGTTAGATACGTGGATGAGCTTGAGAGAGGTCGTCCTAATCTTCTACTGCGGTATTTGAGACACAGCGCTGTTCCACAGCTTTAAACCGGAGTGCAACGCAGCAGGCGATGATCTTTTTCTACATATTGGTATTTGCGGCGCCGATGCCGAACCACCCGCTCTTTGAAGCCCATGTCGCTGGGTTAACGGTCATCAAGTGGATTGGCATAGCCTGTTGCATTTTTGCGTTTCAAGAAATGTCGAAGAGCCGGAGGTCACCTGGATTTTTAAGCACTATGGAGGCGCGCGCTTTTCTAGTTCTATTTTGCATCGCGGCACTGTCATCTATGACACTCAGCGAGACCGATAAGATTTCATTCAGTCCCATGTCCAGCTATGTCAGTTTTGTCTTGCTGTTTTTTGTAACGATCTCACTTGTGAATTCGTATGAGCGGCTTCATAAGACGCTTCTGGCGGCGATAGCTGGTGAAGCGGTGACAGGGCTGTATGTCATTCGCGAGCTTCAGGCGTCGGGCGGGACGATTCTGAGGCCGGGGTACATCGCCGGAGACTCGAATTATTATGCGACTTGCGCTCTACTGGTGATTCCGTTCGCGATGTACTTTGCGTGGAAAAGCACGTCGAAGAGGGAGCGCTGGTTTTGTGGAATATCGTTATTCTTCATCCTGGTCGCATTCACGCTGGCATCCTCTCGCGGGGGATTGATCGGACTCGGCGTAGAAATCGCATACCTGGTGCTTTGCTCAGGCAAGTCGCGAAAAGCAGCGATTATCGTAGTACTCATATTGCTGCCGTTGCTTTTGTTTGCTCCGGCGTCACCTTTGGAACGGATGCTGCATCCAGATTATGCCGATGAACTTGGGTCACGGATTCGATGGGAATTCTGGAAAGCGGGCTGGCGAATGATTCAAAACCATCCGGTGACCGGAATAGGTTTGGGCAACTTTACAGCGTTTTCAAATATGGTCATCGCCGGTGCGGGCAGAAGGCATGGGATAGCGTGTAACACCTTGCTGGAACTTACTGCCGAACTTGGCATTCCCGGTGTGCTGGCCTATTGCATGATTTTATGGGGCGCATTGATGTCGGCAGGGAAACTGCGCGCTGAAGGAAAAAAGAGCAAGAATATGTCGGTACTCTATACCGGCGAGGCGATGCAGTCAGGCTTGCTGGGATTCATTGCAGGAGCCATGTTCGTATCTGCGGAGTATCAGAAACCATTCTGGTTAATAGTTGCACTGGCTGCGGCGGTACCAACATTGATAAAGCAGCAATCCCGCAAAGGCGGCATCAGTATGGAAAAGCCGAGTAGCCAGGAGAGTCGGGAATACATTGCAACAACAGCATGATTGGCGCAAAATGACAGGCTATCAAGACAACAAGAACGGCACCCGATCCATTCTCTATTTCACGAATTCGACCCTATGGGGCGGAGTGGAAGAGCACATCTGCGGACTGCTGCGCAATTTCTCACGGAGCCTGTTTCGCGCACAGTTGGTGTGTTCTCCGGAAAACTTTGAGCGATTCCGCGCAGGCTGCCCAGAAGACGTCGAGGTAACACCGCTTACGCTTGGCCGTCCGAGTGATGTTGCAGGCGCTGTGCGGTTGGCGAGATTGTTGCATCGAGAGAAGTTCGAGATTGTTCATTCTCATATGTTCTGGAGCAGCCTATTCGCCAGTCCCATCGCGTGGGCGTGCGGTGTGCCAGTGATCGTTGAGACACTTCACGGAACCGAAGCGTGGCGGACGGGGTGGAAAGCAAAGTGCAATATAGATCGCGTGATAACGCGGTTCGTATCGAAGTACATTGCGGTATCCGCATCAGACGCACTTTTCCTGGCTCGCAAAAAGCACGTACCTACAGACAGGATTGCTCTTATTCACAATGGGATCGATCTTCATCGATTTTCGGTTACTCAAAATGCGCGTAAAGCGATAAGAGAGCGACTTGGATTCACGGAAGAAGATCAGGTCCTCATCATGGTAGCGCGCTTTCATCCAGGCAAGGGACATGCGGTGCTTCTGACGGCAATGCGGCATCTTTTGAGTGTATATCCAAAGCTCAAGTTAATATGCCTGGGAGAAGGCGACGGAGAGACAGAGATACGACGCTTATGTGACGAACTTGACCTGACAAAATATGTCACGTTGACAGGCTACCAGCCAAATGTTCCGGAATGGCTCAAGGCTGCAGATATCAATGTGCTGCCGAGTTTTTACGAGGGGTTCCCGTTGACAATACTTGAAGCGATGGCGTCTGGCCTGCCGACGGTGGCATCGAAGGTTGGTGGAATTCCTGAAGCGATTGAAGACGGCGTCAGCGGCTTGCTTGTCCCGCCAGGCAGTGCAGAGAAACTTGCAGACGCACTTTCCTTCCTGTTAGGCGAGGTGGAAGCACGTGCATGGATGGGTGAAGCCGCATGCGTGCGCGTTTCGCGATATTTCGGAATCGAGCAGCAGGTGCGAAACACGGAGAAAATGTATCTTGAGCTGTGCGGCACACCAGTGATTGCCGAAAATGATCGGGAGCGCATTCTGAAACAGCGAGAGCGAAGTCTGGTTTCGTAGAAAAATATCACGCCCGTGATTGATTTATTCACCTAACAACAAATCACACACCACACTCATAACCAATGACACGCAGCATATTTTCGAACTGGGCCGGATTGGTGGTCATGGCGGTATGTACTGCCGTATTGACTCCGGTGATGATTCACCACCTGGGCGCCGTCGATTATGGTGTATGGATTCTTGCAAACTCCGTTCTCGACTATTACGGATTGCTTGACATCGGCATGCGCGCCGCGATGTTCAGATATGTAGGGAAGTTCAGGGGAAGCTGTGTCCGCGAGGAAGTAGACAGGACGTTTTCATCGGCTCTTTTCATCGTCATCGTGACGGCCGTTGTCATCTGTGCTCTTTCAGTTGGGCTGGCAGGGTACCTGCCTCGCGTCATGACATTACATGGCACTTCGCCCCTGGTATTTGGTTGGTTGCTGTTGCTGTTGGGGAGCAGTGTCGGGATTACATTTCCGACGCGCATGCTGGCGACATATATTTCGGCGCACCAGCGCTGGGATCTATTTAATGCTGCGGGAATTGTTTCAACACTTGTGCGCAGCGTGGCGATCGTCGTTGTCTTGAAAATGGGGTATGGACTTCTCGCGGTAGCGGTCACGACATTCGTAGTTGCAATTCTGTCGTTAGGTCAGCACATGCTTTTTGTGCGCATGGCCGACGCGCGAGTGCATGTGTCGAAGAATCTCATCAGTTGGAAGCGGATCAAGGAACTCTTCGGATTCAGCGTGAAGTCGCTGCTGGTTTCGGTTGGCGATTATCTGCGCTTCTATTCCGATTCTGTTGTGATTGCCGCAGTACTTAATGTTGCACTTGTTACACCGTTCAGTGTGGCGACAAGGTTGATAGAGTGTTTTAAATCAGTCGTTGTAGCAGCGGGAGGTCCGGTCTTTGGCTCAATGACGGAGCTGGACGGAGGAAACCGCCGGGAGGAACAGAAAGAGCTACTACTGAGATCTACGCGACTGCTGTCTCTGCTTTCGATACTTGGTGGAGTGCTGCTTCTGGTGGATGGGCGAGCGTTGCTGCGAATCTGGGTGGGACCGGAACTCAGTTTGGCTTACCCTTTGCTGGCCGTGCTCGCGGCAGGATACATAATCAACCTGGCGTTGCACCCGATGCTGCTGATCATCATTGCGCGGGGCCAGCATGGCGGACTTGGCGCATGGACGATTGCCGAGGGAATTGTCAACATTGGCCTCAGTATAGTTTGGGGAAGATCGTATGGATTACTGGGCGTGGCAATGGGAACAGTTGTCCCAATGCTGCTCATTAAATTATTCGTACAGCCGTATTATGCACTCAAGGCCGCCGAGATGAGCGCGTGGACATTTGTGCGCAGAGGTCTGGCGAGACCGTTGATTGTTTGTCCATTGTTCATCGTCGCTGCCTGGGTCATCGCCTATCCTGCGAAACCAGAGCTTCCATTATTCACCGCAATAGTTATGGCACAGGTGTTGATCTTCCTCGTGATCACCTGGGTTCTTGGGCTGACGAAAGTCGAAAGACAATGGTTCATGGAATCTGCACATTTGCGTTTTCGCTCGCCTATGAAGCGAGTGGGCAATTCAGGTTTCAGGACACAAAAGCCGCTCTTGAATGAGAAGCAATAGCGTCTGCCGGATACAGCTTTAAAGAGATGGATTTTGCCGTTTGATGTTGAGCGCATTATCGATTGTTGGGAGGGTTCATGCAAAGTTCACGATCGGAGTTGTCGGATTTCTCTGGGGGGTATGAAGATTTTATGCGTATCTCTGTCATCATTCCAACGAAGAATCGCAGAGAAGATTTGCGGAGCACGCTGGAAGATCTGGCTGCGCAGACCCGGAAGCCTGATGAGGTTCTTATCGTGGATCAGAGCGCGGCCCCGTCGTTCGAGCCGGGCAGTGTTCAGGTAGCTGTCAATTACATCCATGCCCCCAACATCTCAGGAGCAGCAGTTGCACGCAACGTTGCCATGGATCAGGCGACAGGCGACTTATGGGTCTTTTTGGACGACGACGTGATTTTGGAGCCGCAATACATTGAAGAGATTGTTCGTGCGTATACGCCAGAAATCGCAGGGGTATCAGGAATCATCACAAATTATAGTGTTCCGCCATTCACTCGCCGGCTTTTCGACAAGCTGTTTGTGAGAGGAGCGTTCAGCGATGACCGGCAGCCAATCTACTGGCATGCAAATGAACTGCGGTACAAAGGGCCGCAAAAGGTTCGGCAATTTGGGTGCGGCGTAATGAGTTTTCGTGCGGAGGTAATTCGTAATTTGCGTTTTGATCCGAAGCTGACGGGAGGCTCATTGGCGGAGGATATCGATTTTTGCGCACATCTGCCACGAGGCAGCAAATTGCTTATTGCGCCAAATGCCCGCTTGATTCACAAACTGAGCACGGTGGGGCGCGCAACAGGGCATTGGCTCGAGGCGCATGCGCAATCCAGCTCCTACATGCGCCAACGAAACTGGCACCGGGGTCTGGGCGACGACATTAGCTTCACTTGGTTGCGAATCGGGTATACGGTAATGGCGACTATTGGGTCGATCAGGCGAAGGTCACTGGAGCCATTCCGCGCATGGAGAAGGGGCGCAATGCGCGGTCGCGGCCTTGGTTCGCGCGAGAGAATTTTGACGACTTCCAACCATACAAGAGAGACCGTTACGCAGGTCTAACGCCAGCTCTTCGGGAAAGACAGGATATGATCATCAGCGCGGAGAACGAAGTAGGGGCGCCCTCACTGCCGGTGGAGAGTGCGGCGCTTGAAAACATAGAAGCTGCAAAAGCATTTATTGTCAGCGAAGGTGCGCGGTTATGCGCACGCTTCGTTGGAGATAAGGCTCGCGCCATCATTCTGACAGGAAGCCTCTCCCGAGACGAGGCGACGTTAAAGAGGGATGGTTCCGGATGGCGTGCTCTTGGTGATGCGACATTTCTGGTTATCTTCGATGAGCCAGCCAATGTCCACACGGCAGAAATAGAAAAGGAGATCGAGAGTTATCTAATCTCGCAGAATGTTCAGTGCAAGATCGTCGTGGTGACATCGGCAGCTTCCGAATTAAGCAAGATGAAGCCACATATTTATGCTTATGAACTCAGAGAGCGAGGGATTGTTGTGTGGGGCGATCCATTTGTTCTGGACCTAATGCAGCGGTTCACTGCAGCGGAGATTCCCATGGAGGACGGATGGTGGTTTCTCTGCAACCGCATCATCGAGCAGATTGAGACCGCAGCTAAAGCGAATCAAAGCAACGATACTGACGCGGATGTCCGGTATCGCATTGCAAAGCTCTATCTCTCTATGGCAGCTTGCTATCTGCTGGCAATCGGGCAATATGAGCCGAGCTATCAGGAGAGGGCGCAACGACTGCGGAAGTTGGCAACTTCTTCCAACCCTCCGCTGTCTCCCATTTCTCTTGAACGATTTTCTCAGCACGTATCGGAATGCACACTACTGAAAATTCAAGGTGAAACGACCGGCGCATACGGTCAGTTTCCAAAATGGCGCGATGCGGTGTCTGACGCGGAGTTGGTATGGCGCTGGACACTGAGCCACATGTTGGGCGTCAAGCCAAATAGCAGTAGATCGGAGTTACTCGTTCTGCTGGCAAAGAAGCAGACGATGCTGGCACGAGCAAAAGGTTGGGTTAGAGCTGCTGCAGTGCACCCGAAGGTGTTCTTCAGGAGCTGGTTTCGGTGGGCACGGCTTGCATGCAATGGCTCGCCACGTTACTTAGTTTATGGAGCTGCTGCAGATCTATTCTTCAGCGCGCAAGAAAGTGATGAAGTAACGCCGGATCTATTCCTTGCTATTAAGGCGAATCTCCCGCTCAGTTGTTTCAAAGACGAGGAGCAACTCTCCTGGCGTACGGTGGCAATGATGATTGCCGATAACTTTCATGGCTTGGTGGAATCAACTCGGACATAGGAGCGTAAATGATGCTCATTGACAGTATGAAATACCACATAAGCGAAGCCCGCTGGCGGGCCAAGGAAAGCGTGCGCTCGGTGCTGGCGCGGGTGAATCGTCATGCCAGCTCGCATGTAACAGAGTCCGAACCGCAAACGGAGATCGGTTACTCACACCGGCATCTAACGCCTGCTCGTGATCAGTTGCTGTTGCGAGAGTATGCGCCTGAAGCAATGGTACGGGTACCAGTGACGGAAGTTCTGCGTGCGCGATTTCCGGTGATCGATGTGCACTGTCATCTCAACGACGGAATAGTAATGCGCAAAAGCGTCGACCCGTCGCGGTTTATCAGCGTGATGGACGCAACCAACGTGAAGTCCGCAATCAACCTGACGGGGGGCTGGGATGAAAAGTTGTTGGATTCATTGCGCTCCCTTGCTGAGAGTTTCCCTGGAAGATTTTTCGTCTTTTGCCAAATCGACTACACACATCTTGACGAACCAAACTATCTCGTCGAGTCACTGGAACGGTCGTGGAAGGCGGGAGCCAAGGGAGTGAAGGTCCTGAAGGATCTGGGCATAACACTGCGTGATCGGCAAGGCAAGCGAGTTCGCATTGACGACCCGAGGCTAGACTGCGTGTGGCAGAAAGCCGGGGAGCTTGGGATGCCGGTAGGAATTCATACCGCCGATCCAGACGCATTTTTCGCCAGGATGGATAGACACAACGAGCGGTACCAGGAGTTGATTGTGCATCCCGACTGGAGTTATTTCGGCAAAGGCTTCCCGAGCAAAGCGGAGCTACTGGCTGAGCGAAACCATGTTTTCGAGCGCCATCCTGGTACTCACTTCTGGGGATTGCACATGGCGAACCATTCAGAAGACCTTGACGAAGTGACGGAATGGATGGAGAAATATCCGAATTTGCGCGTTGAACTCGGAGGAAGAATCGCAGAGCTTGGACGTCAACCCCGCCGTACAAACCGATTCCTGCAGCAGTTTCAAGATCGCGTTATGTTCGGCATGGATACCGGCCTGACCACGGAATGTTATCGCACATATTTTCGGTTTCTCGAGACCGAGGATGATTACTTTGAATATCCAGGATACCCATGGCAGGGCGGGTGGAAGATCTACGGCCTCGGTCTTTCAGACGATATCTTGAGGAAGCTTTACCACGATAACGCTGCGCGGGAACTGGGTTTGGAAACACTCGAGTCAACTGATGCGACCGCCGTTCATTGAAGGGTTGTCGATTGGGAAAGGAATTTCAAAATGATAGTCGGTGAAAGTAATGCGCCTCCAACTAGAACAGGCAAACGACATATTTCTGTTTGCGTCCTCATCGATGCTTTGGGATGGAAGATTCTTGAAGAGCGGCAGTTTCTCAATGACCTGCTGGTGTACAGGCAGCCATTAAGGACGGTGTTGGGATTCAGTTCGGGTGCGATTCCAAGCCTGCTAACTGGCAAGACTCCCAGTCAGCACGGGCACTGGAATCTGTTTTACTACGACCCGTCCGGATCGCCATTTGCCTGGCTCCGTTGGCTGCGTTATTTCCCTGATTGGCTGGTGAACAATCGTGTATCTCAGAAATTGATTAAAGAAGCCGGACGCCGCTTTTTTCATATGGGTTCGCAATTCGAATGCTACGTGAAGCCAACACTGATGCCTTATTTCAATTGGGTTGAACGCCGTTGCATTTACGAGCCCGGCGGCATCTCCGGCGCACGCTCGATCTTTGATGACTTTGTGGCGTGTGGTATCCCTTATCGGGCGTATTCTTATCACCACTGGAATGATGAGCAGATACTTGAACTGGCGCAGAATGATTTGGAGAACAGTGATGCGGAGTTCTTCTTTGTATATCTGTGCCAGCTTGATGCGGAATTGCATTCGTTCTGGGCGCATCCGGAGCGGCTGCAGTCCATGCTCGCTCATTACGAAGAGAAACTACGGGGAATTTTTGAAACTGCATTGCGCCTGGACCCGAACGCATCCATTGCAAGCTGCTCAGATCATGGGATGGCTCCTGTTACAGATCGATTCGACCTGGTGAAGGAAATCGATGCGCTGGGGTGGAAGATGCCCGATGATTATCTTGGAGTTTATGATTCGACGATGGCGCGCTTTTGGTTCTTTAATGAGAAGGCGCGTGAAAGTATGAATGCATGCCTGGAGAAGCAGATGTGCGGGCGTATTCTCAGCGATGAAGAGCTTGAAGAACTGGGTGTGTACTTCCCTGACCGCCGCTTTGGAGAAACAATTTTCCTACTCGACAGTGGATGGATGTTCTACCGGAGCGACTTTCATTCAGGAAACTGGCTGCCGAACGGCATGCACGGCTATCATCCGGACGATCCGTATTCCGATGCGGTCTTCCTCAGCAACCGTCGTCCGGAACCACCTTTAAAAACAATTCGAGATTTACATGGATACATGGAAGATGCGTCTGGCGTTCGTGCCTCGCATCCGGTTGAGACATTATAAATTTTTTCCTCACGTGATAATTTCCGTTAGAAAGCTTCGGAGGACATTGTGGGCGAGATTCGGATTCATACCTGCACCGAGATCGACAGAGACCGTTGGGACGAATATGTAGATGGCCATTCCGAGTGCACGAGTTATCACCGGTGGTCTTGGAAGCCCTTATTCGAAGATGTGTTTGGGTGGCCGGGGATCTATTTGCTCGCGGAGCAACAGGGCGCGGTGCGAGGAATTCTACCGCTGATAAAACAGAAATGCATGATGCGCAGTTATCTCTCGTCGATGCCTCATCTGAAAGGCGGAGGTATTGTTGCAGATAGCAGCGAGGTCGAGAAATTACTCTTTGAATCTGCAGTTGAGATCGCACGACAATGTGACGCGACATATCTGGAGCTTCGCCACCTCACACAGCATGATCTGCCGGTGGTAATGCGCCGGGACAAAGTTGGCGCAATTTTACCGATTGAAGCGGATGAGAAAGAGCGTTTACGCAGACTGGATGGGAAAACCCGCAACCTGGTGCGGAAATCGCTGACGTACGGAATGACTGCGGAATTCGGGGGCGCGGAACTGCTGCCGGAGTTTTACGAAGTATACCGGCATAACATGCATGACCTTGGCTCACCAGTTTATTCACGACGGTTCTTCTCAGAGATTCTGAATCGTTTTCCAAATGAGAGCCAAATTTGCATTACGAGATTGGACGGCAAAGAAGTTGCGGGAGCGTTCATCATCGGCTTTCGCGGAACATTGGAAGTAGGATGGGCATCGTCCTACCGGAAAGCCCTGAAGTTGAAACCTAACATGTTCCTCTATTGGAGCATTCTGAGTTTTGCGGCTGACCGGGGCTACAAGTTTCTGGATTTTGGGCGGTCGAGCCGCGACTCAGGCACTTACGAATTCAAAATGCAATGGGGCGCAGTGCCGAGTGATTTGTACTGGGGCTACTGGAGAGCTAACGAGGTCGCTACGACCGAAGCACGGGGCGGGGGAATGCAATTGGCAAGCCGTATCTGGAGGCGGCTGCCCGTAACATTCACAAACGTACTTGGACCTCAGCTCATCAGACACATCCCCGGTATCTAAGAACTTGTCGTAATTCACCCTGATAACTATTAGCAAGCACACCCTTCGCGCAACAAACCGCGCAGCCATTTCAACAAATTCCTCGTGGTGGTTCGCATGCAAAGATCAGAGAAGTGCATGTTCTCCGTGGACGTGGAGGACTGGTTTCATATTCTTGACGTACCTGCAGCGCCGGAGATTGCGTCATGGCCCGGATTGCCGTCGCATGTAGAAGGAAATTTTCGCCGGCTGTTGGATTTATTCAGCGAAGAGGGAAAACAGGTAACCTGTTTCTTCGTTGGGTGGGTTGCGGAACGATTTCCACACCTGGTTCGTGAAGCCGTTGCAGGTGGCCATGAGATCGCCTCACACGGCTATTCACATCAGCTCGTCTACAGGATGACACAGAAACAATTTCGGGATGATGCATTGCGATCACGTTTATTGCTCGAAGAAATTAGCGGAGTCCGAGTTATCGGCTATCGAGCGGCAGGGTTCTCATCAACCGATGCGACGCCGTGGCTTTTCGACGAGATATGCTCCTGCGGCTATCTTTATGATTCCTCTGTATTCCCTGCGCGACATGGGCACGGCGGAAGCCCACAGAGCCCGCTTCGGCCTTATTTCGCAGTTGACGAGCGATTGGTGGAGCTACCTGCTAGTGTTGCAGAAATCGGACCGATCAGAATTTGTTTCTTTGGCGGCGGATATTTACGCTTCTTCCACTACTCGATCATTCGGCATATGGGGAGGCGCCAGATGGCCAGCGGCGCCCCGTTGATGTTTTACATACATCCGCGCGAGATTGACGTAAATCACCCGCGCATTCCGATGTCATTGGGACGGCGCTTCAGGTCGTATGTGAATCTGCGTCCAACCGAAATGAAGCTCCGCCGAATCCTGCGTGAATTTCCGGTAACTACCTGCAGCGATTTTCTTTTTGGAGCCGAGTCGAAAGTGGATCGCATGGAAGCAGTCATGGTCAAACAATGAACCTGGCCGAAACGATAGATTCAACTTTGGCGGAGGCAACTGAAAGATCGGCGCCAAATGCAAGATGGTATAGGGTGCTTCCCTCCCGCATCGTGTATGAGAAGTAGCAACATATATTATTGCCCAGCTTATGAAGAACGAACATTCCAACCGCAAGAGCCCCCCGGTTTCCATTTAGATTATTGGCAATTTTCCCAGCATTATTTGTGGGCAACCATGCAAGACAGGCTCACATCGAAGGAGTTTAATTGAGATGAAAATCTTGTCAGGAGTAGTTGTATGCATTGCAATCCTGAGCCTATCCGGCCATTGTTATGCTCAGACTGAACTTGTCAGCGACAACTTCACAGGCCCCAATGGCACGTATCTTGGGTCTAACTGGACTGGTTGTGGCTATAACAGTGGCGCATACAGCAAGCTCGTCTACGAAAACGGCTCGGCGGGCGGCAGTGGCTACTGGTCCCAGGACTGTGTGCTTTATACAGGCTACGGCGCTTTTCCGAGCGATCAGTACGTAACCGCAACTATAGTAGCTCCCACCCCCTCTAGCACCAAGCAAGCGTCAGTTCAGTTGCGGGGTAACGCAACACCAAATACGAACGAGGCCTACATAGCGTGCGGTTGGGATGCCCAGGACTTCCCTGCTGATTATCACTACCGCATATGGAGTCTTGCACCTGGAGCACCCGGTGCGGTCAGTCTTTGGTTAAGCACTATTACTCCGGCTACCAATGACGTAGTAACCTGCCAAGTACTAGGAAATACCGTTTCCATGAAAATAAATGGTCAGCTAGTAAATGCAGTAACGGATACTTCCGGAAACAACAGCGGTTATCCGGGCTTGTATTACACGGACCCAAGTGGAACGGGACCTTCAAGCGCCGACATAATCTTTGCCAATTTCCAGGCAGGAAGCGGCCCGTCCGTGGTTTCGACCACAATCACTCCCCAGGATGTAACAGTTCCGGCGGGTTTCTTTGTGCAGTTCATCGGGACAATCACTTATGCAGATGGGAGTGTCGCGACCACTAACAATTGGTCCACATCAAACAATTCGATCGCGACAATAGATATAACGGGCACCGCTTACGGAGTTAGTCAAGGAACCGCGCTGCTCACGGGCTCATCGGGACCGGATGGGGTCACGACAGCAATGAATGTCGAAGCACCTAACGGCTATACGCCGCTGGTCTACGACACTTTCGTTGGAAGCGACGGCTCTTACCTTGGATCAAACTGGGCTGGGTGCAGTTTTGATGGAGGCAACTACAGTGAATTGGTTTACCAAAGCAACCATGCTGGCGGTAGCGGATATTGGTCTCAAGATTGCTCTTTATATATCGGATATGGAAGTTTTCCCAACGACCAGTACGCCACGGCAATGGTCGTAGCTCCAACTCCTTTCAGCACTCCCGAAGCCTCGGTTGAGTTGCGATCCAGCGCAACTCCCGGTCAAGCGGAACGCTACATTGCGTGCGGCTGGGACGCGCAGGACTTTCCCTCTGATCAACATTATCGTATCTGGAGTTTGGCACCTAGAGGTACTCCAATCAGCCTCTTCCTGAGCACAATCACTCCGATGACAAATGACGTGATCTGGTGCCAGGTACTTGGTAGTGAAGTCACCATGATGGTGAATGGAACATTGGTCGCGGTTGTGAATGATACCTCAGGCCTGACCAGCGGATACCCGGGCATGTTCTATATTGACCCCAATGGAAATCCTCCGATGCCTACGGACGTGATCTTTGATAATTTCGGAGCGGGGCAAATCGACAATGCGGTTGTGGCATCAATTACAGTCAGCCCAAGTTCATCAACGATTACAGGTAATTCGACACAACAATACACTGCTACAGGAACCTTTACCGATGGGACAGTTTCGAACATCACCAATACATCAAGTTGGTCATCATCCAGCAATTTGGTAGCAACAGTCAATTCGAGCGGGCTTGCAACAGGAGTAGGCCCTGGCATAGTGACGATCACTGTGACAAACGGAACAGCTAAAGGCACAGCGAGTTTAACGGTGCAATATATAACTCCGACTGTGACCTTTACCGGCGCGCCGGCGAGTGCAGCATACGGCACCAGTTTCACCGTGACAGCCACAACTAATGCCAGCACGATGCCGCAAATCACGGGGAGTACAGGTGTCTGCACGGTTGGCACAGTCGGCGGAACTCCAGCAAATGCCAGCGCACTTGTGACGATGACTAGTGGCACAGGGAGTTGTACGCTGACTGCGAGTTGGGCTGCAGATTCGAAATACTCTTCGCCCACGCCTTTGACTCAAATCACCTCTGCAGTAAAGGTCAATGCTACGCTCACACTAACCACTACAAGCGTCGGTCTGTCATATGGCTCTACCATTCCAAATATCCAATCGGATTACATATTGACCGGCTTCCTCGGCGGCGACACGCAAGCAACTGTTTGCGCCGGCTTGCCGAGCCTCTCAACTACAGCGACGAACACATCGTTGGTAGGAGCTTATCCAATCACGGCTGTGATCGGAACTTTGGTTTGCACGAGTGCGAATGCGAACTACACGATAACAATCATCAACAGCGGCAACGTGAACATCACACAGGCAACAACAACCATTACCTGGGTGCCGGCGCCAATTGTCTATGGTCAGGGTTTGACCACCGCACAGTTGGATGCGCAAGCATTTGATGGCGGAAACAACGTCAGCGCTGATGGAAGCTTTGCCTATACCTACCTGGGCAACGCCATCACTATAGGCACGGTCCTGCCATTCGGCAATGACCTGATCTGCGCGGTCTTTACGCCAAGCGCGGGGTACACAGCAGATCTGACAACGTCAGCTCAAGTCTGTGTGACTGAGAGCGTGACAGCAGCGCCGTTGACGATCACCGCAACGCATAATGCGACAGCGGTATACAATACGCCGCTGCCGAACTCAACATTCACTTACACAGTCACTGGTTGGATTAACCCGGGCGATCAGGCGTTGTGCTCGGGCACAGTGGTTCTGAGCACGCCAGCAACGCAGGGTTCATCAGTTGGCATATACACGATTAATGTGGGCGGCAATTACTCCTGCCCAGAGTACTACCTCGTCGTCAACACGGGCGAACTTCACATTACGCCCGCCACGCTGACGATAATACCGCTCGCAATTTCATTGCCATACAACTCGCAGGTTCCGGCGTACAACTACAACTGCTACTTTGGTGCAACGCTGGAAGGCACTAACAACTGCGGCAGTTACGGAATCACGGGTACTCCAACAATCACGACCACGGCAACTAAGCGCGCGTCAAACATACCAGGCGTTGTGTATTACACCGCGAATGTAGGAACATACGCGTTGAACTCAACATGGGGCAGCTTGAAGTCGACATCTGGTAACTATACATTTACCTTCTCGCCGAGCACATTGACGTTGACAACCTCTCCGCAGTACTTGACCGTGCAGCCAAACAATATCACGGTCAAGCAGTCAACATGCTTGTCGACAGGCGTGCCTAAGCTTACTTACAAGATCACGGGCTTGATCAACTGGGATACACAGGCCTCCACAACCACGGGCGCGCCGACTCTGTCGGATCCGAGCTATGGCGGTACCTGCGTCAAGGGTAAGTACACGATCCAGTCGGCTGCTGGAACGCTGCAGCTGGATCAGTACAGCGGCCAGACTGATTACAGCGGCATCAAATATGGAACAGCTACTTTGACGATTGATTAAATTGAACGAGTGAACTCATCAACTTCTATAGGGCTATCACCGAAACCAACGCGAACACGTTCCCGGCTGCGCACGCATTAACTGTTGTGAGTCTGCTCGAGCTTTCGGACACAACTTGTGGCACATTGAACGCAGATGGATACCCTGGAGCATAAGGATATTGACACTCGTAGCTCCGAGAATATTGGGTTGACCGGTACAGAAAAATAAAAGCTAATCAACTACTGTGCCCAATGAAAGGTGGTGGGAGTATTTTTTCTTGCGGTTGCTTTAGAACGATTCCAGAATTCACGTGCCTCTTTCAAGATATTGAAAGGGGCACTTTTTTTTGGAAAATTCCCCTTAGCAGATGCTTTTCGGAAATATTGCAATTCTGGAACCGCTGCTGATGCGTCTGGCATAACCAGGGTTGTGCTAAGCCAAATCATCACAAGGGAACCACTTAGTCGGAGGTCAGCAACTTTGGCGGCGTAGGCGACAAAGGCGGCTGTGTACTCACCAAGGTTTGTTCGATCTCGAACTTGCTAAGCGTTAGCGTATAGGACTGTGTAGAGCTCGCTCCGAACTCAGTTCCTAGTTCTATTCCTGCCGCATATTGATAAGAGCTATTTCCATAAGCGGATACGCCCTCCTTAAGGAAGTCGAGAAAATTGAATTTAAATTCTCCCGACGGTAACCCCGGCTTCTTATGAGGATAAAAGAGAACGTTGGTCCCTCCTATATACTCATCAAAGCTAAAGATCGTCGTATTGCCGTTCAGCGTAACCGGCTCATTGATGGTCTTGATGAAGGTTCCGCCACCAAAGTAGATAAAGCTGTAATAAGGCAAGACCTCAACTTCAAGGCACTGCGAAGAATCCGATGGAGTACTTGAATTACACACCCATTCATCGAAAAGTAAATCTATGTCGCTTCCTGTGATGGTGCCAGTCATTGCATATTTGATGTCGATAACCAAGGAAGACATGGCGGAAAGTTTCTTCGGGAATTGTGGCGGCTGATTCTGGAAACAGTCCATCCACGGATCACATCCATAGAGTACAAATGGAAAGGCGTCCACTCCCGCTCTTGGCAATCCAGTCAGGTTAATGGTGGTAGTGATCGACCCGCGCCCACTATAAGTCTGCGTCATGTTGCCTTTACCTTTGCTTATTCCCCACGGATCGTTGTTCATCAGCCATAAATTTTTGGAGGAGTTCGTGGCCAGACGTACCGCAGTACTAGATCCGCCTGTGCCCGGGGCAGTGTAGGAAGTCAAAGCAGCGGCGCCGGTGTTAAGCTCGGAATCCGACGTGATTAAAGTTTGAGCGCATGCCGCCGGCAACAATATTGTCGCACTGATCGAGGCCGCTAAAAGCACTTTTGACGTGATACAAAAGCACGTAATAGACAGATGATGCATTCGTTGCACCTCCAACTCAGATTAGAGCCGTTGATACCCGAGCGCAAGGGATAAGAGTGAGATTCGTTGAGTGCAGGAGTCTCTAACTGTTCTTCTTGATATTTTCGTCGTGCAACGCGGCTTCCTCCACACTTGATTTGCCTGTGTGCACAGGAAGGCCGCTAATGAGACCTTGGTAGTTTGTAAGGCGCGTATTGAGGATCACCATGCCTTTGGATGTGATTTCATACTCGCGAATATCCTTGGCATGGTTTCCACCACGCATTTTGATGACAGTCATAATCTTGCGCAACTGACCATCGATAGAGACATATCTCAGCCGGATGATGTCATCTGTCAGGAAGGAAATTGAGTAAGTGCTGAAGGGAAATTCGATGAAAGATTCATCGACTTCAACCGTACTCAAGATAGTGACACCGATGCCGGTCAAGGCGAAGATCATGCGGTAAAGCGACTCGCGAAAATCGGCGCGGAAACCAGGTGAAAGAGCCATTTCAAAGCCAGCCAGGGAATCGATGACCAAACGCTTGGCGCCAATTTTTTGTACGGCAGTGAGAATCGAATGCATGGTTTCGTCGACAGAAAGATCGAGAGGGCGGAGGTAGAGAATTTCGAGTTTGCCATCGGTTTGAGGCTTCTCGAGGTCCAAACCTAAAGTAGCCGCTCGTTCCGCATACGCTTGCGGACGCTCTTCAAAGACAGCGACAATGCCGGACTCACCCTGACGGATGCCCTCGGCGATAAATTGGGTTGCGAGCACTGATTTTCCTGTTCCGGAAGAACCAGCCACAAGAACGCTATCCCCTTCTCGCACGCCACCATCAAGCATCTTGTCCAACTCTTGAATGCCGAAGGATAGCCTCTTCTGTCCCAGTGCGTCTCTTCTGCCCGCCGTTAATCCGAAGGTGCGTGAGAAGGCCTGGACGCCAGCGTTGGTGATTCGGAAGGTATGTAATCCGGGTACAGATGCCTGACCGCGCAGTTTGACGATTTGCAACTTGCGCACAATGGAGTTACGTTCAGTTGTTTGACGCAGCCAGAGTAGCCCGTCAGCGACGGTAAAGATGGGGTTGTCTCGTAGTTCGTCCTCAGCATATTCACCGATCAGAAATGTAGTTGCCTGCCAGCTTGCCAGGAAGAGCGCCAAGCGCTGGATAAACGTTTGCAGTTCCATTCCATCGTGCGGCTTGCGAACCATGGTGCGGAAAGAGTCAACGACCACAACAGCAGGGTTGAACTTTGTAACTTCATTGGTGATCTCATCCAGAACTGCGTCCAACTCATTCTCCAACACGATCTGGCTCAGATTGACGAAGCGAATGGCATCGGGCAACAATGCCGGATTAAAGAAGGTGTATTGTTGCTGATAGCGCAACATCTTGATAGCTGACTCGCCGAGGACAGTGAAATAGAGAGCAGGTCTCTCCGGGGTTGCATTGGCAAAGACAAACTGATGCGCCAGCGTAGTTTTGCCGCTGCCGGGAGCGCCGGCAATGATGTTGAACGAGAATTCAGGTAATCCGCCGCCGACAATTTCATCGAGGCCCGGAACACCAGTCGGCAATTTGTTAATTTTTACCTTATCATCAGCGGTCATACTTTTCTCCCGTTCCCGAATTGCGAACATCGAAGGTTGCATCCGGCCACGCATTGCGCAGCAGGCGTAATGTTAAGGCTTCGCCAAGGAAGATATGAAGCAAGTTGAGTAAGCGGGCGATAAGCATGCTTCCCCGCTCGCTGGACTGATATTCCTTGGTTCGGCCTTTGTGAGTTTCAATTTGCAGATCATAGTCGTTAAAGCCCAGTAAGGACCCATCCTCCGCTATTTGTACAGCGGCAAGACTATAATCTTCCAACTTGGCCATCACCAAGGCGCGACAAGCAAGTGACTGAAAACTAGTAACTCCAGTTATTGCAGTAAGGCTGTGGCGCAATTTCTCATAAACACGCAGAGTTGCAGACTCCATTGACATGGAACTGTCGTCCAATGCGGCTTCACTAGCAAGGAGCCGTCGGGCCAAATCTCGTATCTCTGGTGAAATCGTCATCGTTAAGACCGCATCATACGCTGTTGAAATTACCAACTTTCTCTCATTTGAGTACATTTCCGGAGATATTCATCTTCACATAAAATACAGTGCGATTGGATTTTCTGCCTGCAGATCACAATGCAGGTGAATAAAGACATTGGAGGATATGCATCAATTCATATAACCATTCGTCGGTGGCAGTGATATGTCTTGTTGCATGTCACCAGCTTTGCTTCTGATGAGTGTAAAAACATCCAGGACAGTAGCAATATTGCGAATATTGCCTACAATAGATGTGAGCCCTTGCTCCATATCTGAATGAACGGCAATCAAAGCTTCGATATGATCACTCACACTTCTCAATCGATCGATTTCCCGCAGCAGTTTCTCGAATATCACGGCAGTTTCGGGTGCAACTGCTGTTGAAGTTGCTGCCATATCTGGGGTTGCAGCAAACTTTTTCTCGACATCAACCTGCATACGCAAATCTTCAATCAAACGCAAAGTTGTTGCTTCGCCGAGGAAGGTAAGAAACAGCCCCAGCAGCTGCGCGATCATAATGACGCCGGCGTCGTCATCTGCATCATGATTTGCGCCAATTTGAAATTCAACTCCGTCAAGACCGTACAACTCGCCGTTAGCCGTAACACGCACGGCTCCAAGTTTAGGCGACTGCGACTTGGCAAGAGCCAGGGCACGAGAGGCGAATACCTGAAATCCTTCGACACCAACAGGAGCGCCAAGTTGTCGACGCAGCTTCTCATAGACACGCACACTAGCAGGCTTGGTTTTAGGGGCAGTGCTTGCATCAACTTCACTTGCAATCAGGCTGCGAGCCAAATCACACATCTTGTGGGTAGGAGCCATCGATTCAACTCTTTCTTCGGAGACAATACCTCATCATAAATGTGAGGCTCATCCTGCAATAATACAATTTTTACACTATTGTTATGGTGATGAGATGCTTAATGCGTTTCACATGCCTTGATTGCATGGTAAATATTTAAATTACCGGGAAAATATTATAAAGTGTGAGCAATTTTGAACAATTAGCACTCTATTCAGTTGTAATACTTTGCTAGAGTTCAGGATGAAGTGTTGAGCCAAACGAATTTCAACGGATGCGTGGTGGACCTGGGACACCCGAATGACTGAGTAGAGCAAACAGTTGAGAATTCTTTGCGTATCACGCGAGTGCCTTATCTTATATGGCAATGAAATAGAATTCCTGCCATTCACCGACCTGTTAGATCTGCATCTTGAAGGAGGCTGTCCGATGGCTGACCGCGATAAAGACGGAATGGATATTCTTAAATTGCTTGCGAGCGCTGGTATAGTTCGTAGAATCATGCAATTTGAGCCGAAGGCAGCATTCTTTTCACAGGGAGATCTTGCGGACTCGGTCTTCTATCTTCAAAAGGGTCGAGCTAAAATCACGGTCGTCTCGATTTCGGGAAAAGAAGCAACAATCAGATTGATTTCAGCGGGAGATTTTGTTGGTGAGGGAGCACTTGCGGCGGTTTCCGGGCTACGTTTATCAACTGCCAAAGCCGTCTCAGCCTGCACAGCGCTGAAAATTAAGCGCAGCGAGATGATCCGTCTGATGCACGATGAACGCGGATTCTCAGAGTTATTCATGAAGTACCTAATCGAAAACAGCATGCGCGTCCAAGCTGACCTGGTCGCCCAACTTTTCAACTCAAGCGAGAAGCGGTTGGCTCGAATCCTGCTGATGATGGCCGAATACGGAGAGCCGGGCGAGCCGATAGAGTTCATTCCAAGGATTTCTCAAGAGACGCTGGCAGAGATGATCGGGACTACCCGGTCGCGAGTGAGCTTCTTTATGAATCGCTTTCGCAAACTTGGGTTTATCGAATATAAAGACCGCATCCGCGTTCACAAATCGCTGTTGAACGTGATTCTGCTTGATCAAACCAGCGAGCGTCATGCAAAAATACCTTCTCTTGCGGCAACGACGCGACGCATCTGACAAGCGGAGTGGTACTGGTCACATCAACATTATTATGCCGGGTTATTCCGGATCAGCGAATAGCCAACTGGCGTAGTTGCTTCACTAGCCATTAAAGTTCACTCTGTGCCAATTGCACTCGCAACATAGCGCTGGCCATCGTAATCAGCTTTCACCTTGACCACATCTCCCACGTGGAGATTCTGGGTTGCAGGAAGTTGTGCGGAATCAAAAAAGATTCTGTAATCCTTACCGTCGCGCGGATCAATCAAGACGAAGTAGCCAGTATGCATGTCGAGGAAAGAAAGATTTCCATTGAATAAAAATTCTGTCCCAGGAGTTGCGAGGATTGTGACTTTGCTTGCGATACTTTTCTCCTGCTTGCCGGATTTGAATTTGATTTCAACCTGACTGCCGTTTTTCAGATCAGAGGGTCCGAGTTGCGGCAATGCACTTGTACTCTGCCCTTCCTGAAGTACCGGCGTATTAGCCGGCAACAATATGTTGATGGGCTTGGGAGACAAAGTGGAACTGAGTGTCAACTCACTGGTGCTGGGATTGAAGTTCAACACGCGGCCCTGGTACTCGCCTTCGGGCACTTGCGACAACATATGAATGCTAAGTGCGAAGATGTTTGTTTTGTCCAAAACTGTCTGGACCGACGCATGGCTACCGGTATGCAAATCGCGCAGTTTAATCTTTTTGCCGTCCAGAAAGACTTGAGTGCGTTCGTCAAAGAGAATTTTCAGCGGGCCTTGTCCGTAGACTTTCAACATAAATTGATCGCGTACAAAATCGATTTTGCGGATCTCACCACCCATGATCGTGCTCTTTCCTGGAGGCACAGCCGGCAGCGCAATCAATGCGACCTGCGCACTTTCAGTTAGATCAGCGGTTTGCGGGAGCGTGTTTTGCGCTGGCGCAGCACCAGCAACCAATATTTGTCCGATTGTTAAACTACCAATCATCATTATTGAAAGAACATGGTCCATACAGTACACACCTTATCCATTACAAATGCTAAGTTGTTAAACAGTAGACTGACGATCTTGAGTCAATCCAGCTTATCTGTGGGTGCAGAAACAATAGTTTTCATGCAACCCGGAATAAATGGTCATTTTTGTACATTCTGATTCATGAGCGCAACTGATCTTAACCAATTCTGAGACATGCAGAAAGGTCAAAAGAGCACAATGTTTAGCAAGCTACTAACATTCACCGCAGTTATTACGGTCTTCGGATCTTTGGGAACTCATGTATCGTGGGCGAAAGATAAGATAACGATCACAATTCCCAAGCGCAGCGAATTAACTCCGGTACAGCGCCTGAATCGCGCCGGCGTAGATGCTACCAAGAAACACGAGTACAACAAGGCGGCCACGCTTTTTTACAAGGCATATCTTTACGATCCTTCCGATCCCTTCACGCTGAACAACCTCGGCTACATCAGCGAAGTGCAAGGGGAATTAGAGCGTGCGCGCAAATTTTATGCGCTTGCATCGGAACAAGGCAGCAATGTAAACATCGACCGGAGCAGCGCAAAGCAGCTTGAAGGCAAGTCGATGAAATTCGCTTTCACTTCGCTTCAAGACATCCCGATGCGCGTAAACCGCATGAACGTGGATGCCATAGTGCTTCTCTCAGAGAATCGTGCATTCGAATCTGTTGCCACACTGGAGAGCGCCATCAAGCTCGATCCTCTAAATCCTTTTACACTAAATAATCTCGGTGTGGCCTATGAAGCGATAGGAGACTACGACAACGCAATGAAAAATTATATTACCGTCGCGGAATTGCATTCATTGGAGCCAGTAGTAGTGACGATTGACCGCGCATGGCGAGGACGGCCGATCAGCAGCATGGCAGCGCAGAGCGCGAAGCAATTGGAAGAGCGCATGGCAAAAATGGAACCATCGCAATCACATGCGGAGATGTTTGCCGTGCGTGGAGTCGAAGCGGAGAATCAAAATGATTGGAACTCAGCAAGGGAAGCATTCATCCACGCTTACATGCTTGATCCAAATAACGCTTTTTCATTGAATAACCGCGGCTATGTAGCGGAGAGAGATGGCGATCCTGAGACAGCGAAGTTCTTTTATGACAAGGCAAGGAAAGCCGACGACTCAAGCAAACGTGTGGGTCTAGCAACACAGGTTTCGGCAGAAGGCAAAAAGCTTACAACAGTTGCAATCGATAGCACCCAGCAGGTCGCTGTTGAGCTTAACAAGAACAGGGAGGATCGGCATCGGCAAACTGGACCGATTGAGCTGACTCATCGAGATCCGCTGCCAACAGGAACTTCGCTGGTAGATCCGGACAATCATTCGCCGTCGGTCACGCCATAAGTATCGCCATAGGATATAGCGCAGTATCCACAAAATTAAAAAGGAAACCGTCACATGACCCAATCAGTCGCACAAACACAATCTGAAAATTCCATGACGTTGCTTTCACGCTTGCTCTTGATGGTAGTGGATGGCAGTATGACATCTGCAAACGCTATGGATAATCTGGACTCGGCAGTACTAAATATCAGCGGCGAGCAGTTTGACAGTTTGCTTGAGGTTGCCAGTTCTAACCACGTGTTGGTGCGCGGATTGGAACTGATGCTGGAGAAATTCCGCTATGCAAATGACTTAATACGTTCTGAGTGGGTGCAAACGGCACTTGATATCGAGTATTCACGCATCATGACGGCGATACCCTTTCTGCATAACATCTCTACGGCCTTCAAAAACGAAGGATATGAAATTACAGTTATCAAATCGCTTGACCACTGGCCTGATCTCGGCAGCGATCTGGATCTTTATACCGGAACTCAACCAGAGGATGCGATCAAGCTGATGCAGATGCGCTTCGACGCTCAAACAGCACCGCGCAGTTGGGGAGACCGCCTGGCCGGAAAATGGAATTTCCTTATTGCCGGACTTCCTGAGTCAGTGGAGATACACATGGGCCGCCTGGGACAGACAGGGGAACAGATGGTCATCGCATCAAATCTGGCAAAACGCAGCCGGCTGGTCTTGATTGGTGACTACATGTTTTCAGTTCCATCAGCCTCTGATCGCCTGATAATTTCAACTTTGCAAAGAATGTACCGTCATTTTTATTTCAGATTATGCGACATAGTTGATAGCGCAGCGCTGGTGGAATCCGGCCAGGTTGATTACGAGGATCTCCGTTCCTGCGCGACATCTGCGGGAATTTGGGAGGGTGTTGCGAGCTATCTTGTGATTGTGTCTGACTACGTTAGAAAGTATCGAGGCTGGGGTCTTGATTTGCCGCAGTTCGTGCTGGCCTCCGCCCGATTTTGCGACAATGATGTTTATTTTGGCAATGGTTTTCTGCGTGTGCCAATCATACCTAAATCTGCCAAGCTTTACGCGTCGCAGCTTGCCGGATTGTTGCGGAAGCGCGACTTGAGCAATAGCGCACGTCTCAGCATTTTGCCATGGCTTGCCACTGCAGCTTTAGTGGGGCAAAAAATTACCGGTAGCGATAAGGGGATTTGGTAATCCACTGATGGAGGTTTGAACTGCGTGAACCGAGAGCGGCAAGTCAGTGTGCTCTCGTTGGTATTAAATTGACGATCAACCAAGTATTGAAATGCCTAGAGGCGAGACTAACGACTATGAATAATCCAGTATTAACGACTTCCAATCCGACTACATGGTCGAATCGCCGACCTATATTCGCTGACTATCAGCGTCCAATAAAGCGCCAAAGAAATTCGAGTACCATGATTTCATTTATTTTTCATGTGGTTTTGATCTCCCTGATATTGGTGCTCGCATTTAAAGCTCACGATATAGTTCCAGTGTTAGAGACAACCACTGTTACCCCGATAGATTTTAAGAGTTATATGCCTCCAATCATAGTGCCGACTCCCGGGCCGGTGAACGGTGGAGGCGGCGGTGGCGCACATGAAATGGTTGAGGTCAGCAAGGGTCATATACCGCTGGTAGCGAATACGCAATTCGCTCCTCTTCAGGTTAGTAAAATTGATCGACCTAAGCTTGAGATCGAACCGAATGAACAGGTAAAACTTCCCGACAATAGCAATCGACTCAATATTGGTGTATCCCAATCGCCGCAGATCAGACTAGTCTCACAAGGAAGCGGTGGCGGTGGTGGATTCGGGCAGGGTCAAGGCGGAGGAATTGGTTCAGGCCACGGCAATGGTTTTGGGCCCGGCAGCGGGGGCGGTTATGGTGGCGGCGTTATGACGGTGGGTGGAGGAGTAGAAGCTCCGCGAATTACGCATTCCGTAGAACCAGAGTTTACGCAGGCTGCCCGCGAAGCAAATTTTCAGGGGAGTGTATTGATTCATCTCATTGTTGATTCGCAAGGGAACCCGCAAGATATCCGGGTGACACGTCATCTGGGTATGGGACTTGATGAAAAAGCAATTGCAGCAGTGGGACAATACAGATTCGCACCGGCCATGTATCAGGGCCATCCGGTCTCGGTGCAGATGGTTATCGATGTTGAATTCCACCTGCACTAATCAACAGAAACGCACATTAATCAATTTGTATCCATTTGGTTATCACACAATGCTCAGCAAATTCTCCACTATCTCGCGTATGTTGCAGCCTGCACAGTTTGTGGTCGTGACTCTGCTATGTTGCATTGGAACGCTTTCCTTAAGCCAGAGTCAGACTTTACCGTCAGCGCAAACACAACCCGATACAAGAGTTGACAATCTTGATCCAACGCGCCCACAACTTCAACCGCGTCTGGATGTGGATCGTGATCCTGTTCTTTCAGTTGATCCGGAAATCATAGTGCCTACAAGTTCGGAACAAACTGTCATCGATCACTCCAAAGATCTGAATAAGCGCGAGGATGGTGTGTACACTGTGCACGCGGACGCAGATGAAGTGTTGTTGAACTGTGTTGTAGTCGACGAAAACGGCAAATCAATTAGAGATTTGAGCAGTAGCGATTTTCGCATCTGGGAAGACGGCGTACTGCAGACTACCCGATCATTTCTACACCAGGAACAGCCAGTTTCCCTCGGCATCCTCATTGATAATTCAGGATCAATGCGCGATAAGCGAGCGGCAGTCAATGCAACTGCATTGCATTTGCTAAGGGCATCAAATCCGCTGGACACAACATTCATCGTAAACTTCTCCGATCATGCGATTCTCGACCAGGGCTTCACGTCTGATATCGACGCACTGAACCGTGGGCTCTCGCACATAGATTCGAAGGGCAGTACGGCGTTGTACGACGCGGTTGCCGCCTCAGCGGACGAGTTGGCCGTTCATGCGAAGTTTCCCAGACAAGCGCTTTTGGTCATTACAGATGGCGCGGACAATGCATCAAGGTTGGATTTGGACGAGACCGTGCATCGCATCCAGCGCTTGGGTGGACCCGTGGTTTACACTATCGGACTTTTATTCGGGATCGATAAAGAGGAAGCGAAACGAGCGAGACAGTCACTCGAAGAGATTGCGCAGCAGACGGGCGGGGTTGCATTTTTCCCCAAATCTATTGAGGAGGTGGACAGCATAGCGACCGAAGTGGCGCGCGACATTCGAAACCAATACACAGTCGGCTATCACTCCACCAAGCCAGCCAGCATGGGAGGCTTCCGTGTAGTACATGTTGAGGCAAGAGAGCTGCACAAGGGAAAGTTGGTTGTGAGGACACGTAATGGCTACTATGCCAACAAGCTGGCGGAACAGCAAAATCAAAGGACTCAGGCAGCTAAATAGTGAATGGTTATTCTGCGAGTGTCTACATAGTGGTTGACGGCGATTCCATGATGTTATTCAGATTTATTGCTGTATTCATTATTGCTCAATGAAAAATCATGAATGCGTTGAGCTTTGTTGCTCAGCAACAGACTCGAAATTCTGGAAGAATTAAAAATGAAGAATCTTATAATGCAGAGCATTTGAGTCAAAGCAGGTTGCCTCACATGAACTCAACGCAGCTCTTTGTACAGGATACAGAGTTAGGACTAGCTGCAAAGATCGCGTATACCCTGAACGAGCGTGCAGACCCGACTCCACGCCGGATCTACAATTCGAACATCATTAGCGAATCACCAGCATGTACTCCCATGAGGATGCAATCTGCCAGTCATGCAGCAAATCGCCCCATCAACAGACAGCCAATTCAACGCAACGAGGAAGAATCTCTCAGGAGGTCTTATGAAATCTAAACTTTTATCCGTAATTGGATATGCATTCAGTTTAAGCATAATTGCACAAGCCAACTCGCAGGCACCAGTGACTGTGCAAGCGGCATGCAACACAATGTCTAACGTGACTGAAACGAGTCGCACGACTCAAGCAGTCAATTATCTGCATGAGAAAGGTATTACGAAAATTGGCTTTGCCGGTACCTCATTGATGCCTAACTCTACAGGTACTGCCAAAATTCAAATCAATCGCGGCACTATGGAAGTGGATGCTGAATTCATAAATCTGACAAGCCCTACAACCTTTGGCAGCGAATACCTAACTTATGTTATGTGGGCAATTCCTGAGGAAGGTCGGGCAGTGAACCTAGGAGAAGTGCTGTTGAATCATAATGGTCGGAGCAAGCTGACAGGAACCACCGACTTGCATGCATTCGCTCTGATTGTCACTGCAGAACCGTATTATGCCGTCCACCTGCCTAGCAGTATGGTCGTACTTGAGAATGTAATTCGCGCAAATTCCAAGGAAGCCAGCGGAGAAGTCGAGGTAAAGTATGAAGTCGTTGGAGGTGAAAAATATAGGAGCACGGGCAGCTCGCTTGAGCCTGGTGTAATGAAGGCCGGCCTGCCGCTCTCATACTACGAAGCGCGAAACGCGATGCAAATTGCAAAATCAGAAGGAGCAGAGCAGTATAACGATGACACCTATCAGCATGCTGTGCTTTTGATGCAGACAACGAATGATTACGCAACAGGAGCGCAATTGAGAACGAACCATCTGAACGCTTCCGCGCGGGCGACGGTACAGATGGCTGAGGATGCGCGCGAGATGGCCGAGCTAAGAACTGTGGGAGCTCACAGAACGGATGAACGTCAAGTTGCTAACGAAGCAAAAGCAAAATCGCTGGTCAATGACTCTGAAAAGACTCTAGTGGCAGAACAAGCACTTGTAGATGCATCGAAGGCGCAGGTTGAATTGGCGTCATACCTTATGACATCAGCAGAAGTGACTATTCTGGCACGTGCTGAAACAGAGAAGACAAACATGACGGCAGCATTGACTCAGAAATCTGCAAACCAGTTTCTCGGTCAAGCTGGCAGCGACAAGGTCATAATTCGCGCCAGACTGTCATTACAACTTAACCTGCTTTTTGCCACGCGCGACAGTGAACGAGGGCTTATTCTCAACATCTCCGATAAGGATTTCAACACGGGGCAGAATTCCCTAACGTCTGATGCAAGAGTGACGCTGGCCAAAGTTGCGGGCATTCTGGCTGCGTATCCGAGTCTGACTATTTCGATTGGCGGGCTCACTGGCAACTCAGGTGGTGATGCAATGAATCGCTCATTCTATGAGAATCGAGCAGATTCAGTGCGAGATTATCTGGTTAAGGCTGGCATTGGCGCACAATTAGTGAGTGCGCAGGACGTTAGAAATTCTACGCCAATTGTTACAAGCGAAAATTCCATTGATCGCGAGGAAAATCGGAGAGTAGAACTCGTAGTCGCTGGCGAAATGATTGGCGGAACTGCCAATACAACGGTCGGAAGTCTACGGTAACAGGGTGTAGTCTGGTGCGACTTTTGAAAGATGAAAGATAAAGAGGGTGGGTCCTTGACTCACCCTCTTAACTAATGTGTAATCAGAATAAACCGTTCTACTTTCAACGCTAAACTAATTGCTTCGTTTCACCATATTGAACCAGATATCCTGGAATAAATTATCCTGCGTTAGAAGAGAGTGTCTCCCAGGAATATGAAAGATGCTTCCTGGGAGTTATAAAAGTCGAATCAATATGAATTCACCACATCGCGGCTCTACCAATAAGTAAGACTGAAATTGTCCAAATAGGTAGTGTATGGCGATTGCTTATCATTGCCATCCATTTGGTAATTGACAGTGAGTCCGTACCAATTGGACGCTACGCTGAATGGAGGGTATCTGCGGTTCACGGTATTGGTCGCGCCATTCAATGTTATTGTCTGATACAGCAGCGAATTGTCGCTTTCACGCTGCACTTCAATGGTGACATGGTTCCAGCCATCGTTGATGAGATTACAAGCGATGCCTGTAGAAACCCAATGAGCATTTGCGTTGTCCCAGATATCCCATACATTGCCACCAAGGTTATTACATTGTGTTCCCCATATCTGCCCAACACCATTCATGTACATGTTGATGTCGAACTCCAGCACCTGCGTAATAGCGGAATTAGTTACGTAGAAATCCGCATCATAAGTGAAGTTGTGCAGAGTCGGAAGCAGCGTGTGAGCAGTATCAGGAATACCCTGGGTTGAATAAGCTCCGATCAACGGGAGTGAAAACAACACATCACCCCACGGAGCAGTTCCATTTGCACCTCCGAGGGAAAATTGCGTTGCATTACCACTCAATGAGGGTGAAGAGATGTTGAGTTTATGCGAGTATTGAAATCCATTGCAAGGTGAAGGTGAACAATCAACATAATTAGGTGGCCCCTGGCCCCAACTGTTCCATCCTGTGCTTCTTTGAAGGTTGGAAAGTTTTGTCCCATCTTGCACAACATTGAGATTTACTGACACATAGGAAGCTCCCCCGCATTTATCCCATTCTTCAACCACCGTACTTTGGGAGCCTGAAGTAAGGTCAAGTTGCGTATTAAGGATGGGGCCAGTCTGCGTGACGATGAGTTTGTTGTTCACATAAACGCCCATGGAGGCTACGCCTTTTGAACAGCTAGTCGTCGCTGACGCGACATAATCAACGGGCGAAGTTACTTTGCTACCGGTTACCGGTTCGGATACAACAACACCGACTTTGCCTGAAACGGTAATTGCTACCGGTGTGTAGGTAGCGCCGCCGCAATAATCCCATTCCTCGACGACGGTGTTGTAACCCCCGGGCTCTAGGGCAACAGACGTATTCAGACTGTGTCCATTCTGTACTACGATCAGTTTGTTGTTCACATAGACGCCCATGGAAGCTACGCCTTTTGCACAAGTAGTCGTGGAAGTTGCAATGTATTGCACGGGCGAGCTGACAGTCGCACCGTTTGAAGGAGCACTAACAGTAACTGTTGCAGAGGCTGACGCCGCGAATGCAAGAAAAATCAGCGAAGAATAATAAAGCCGTTTCATCATGTTTGGGCCCTCAGGTACTAGATTGATTCGCAGCTTTATCGTGGGAAAGATGTTCATGAAAGACTTGCCGCAATGCAGTCGGAGACTGTCATATGCTCGCTGATCAACGCGAACCGATGGTAGAGATTACGTCTTCCGCTGCGTCGAATATTAGATTCCTGCCAATGCTCAGTCTCAATGTGGGCTTTGCGTTCTACCACACCACCATCTGGCTTGAATGTATATTCCTATACACTTCGACGAATTACTTTATTAATTGTAACCCGCGACAACAAAAATAAGTAAATATCTTAAGAACTGATATATATATGCGAGCAAGCAGCATGAAATCAGCAACATATCGTTTTATAGTGCTGCATTCCCATACAAATTTCAATCGACGAGTATTTATCAACAATTCTCGTCTCGCTCAATCTTATTTACACTTTAATATTAGTCCTATATATGCGATCTGTATAGTTCAGCTCACATTCCATTAATCACTGGAAAAAATATTTGTGAGGTTAAGTATCTCTGATATAAGGCCTAACGGGATAATTGGTTGGAAACTACAAACTGCCGCAACAACAGAGTAAATCTACGTATAAGATGGCTATACATAACTCTAAGTTGATAGATCTAAAGGGAATTATCCTTGCGCCTGTTACCGGCATCGCTCCGTTTAGTCTATTTGTGCTGAAGTTGTTTGAGTCCCTGGAGCCTTAAGCGCCGCTTGGTCAATTGGCAACTCTAACGAAAAAATTGTTCCGCTGGCATCGTCAGCATATAACCAGATGCCATGAAATGCCTTTTGCAATTCTGGGTGTTGCTCACATAGGGCCATCATCAACTTGGTCACCTGCTTCCGCGCACTCAGGGGATCGCGTAACTCATGCGTCTGCGCCGCGTCTGGAATATAGTGAACTTCCAGATCCAGTGGTCCAAGTAGATCTGTGGCGTCAATCGCTGTGATTTTAAAAACAGTTCCCTCTGAATTCAGTATCATTGCCTGTTCACCAGAGAGAATTTCAGGTCGAATGTGGGCTTCCTCACCACGTAGTTTCTCAATATTCGGACTGGTCAGGAACTGCACGGGTTCAAGAAGGTAGTCTGCAACGCGGTAATAGAGCAATGCATTCCAATTCATTTTCTTTTGCGTGTAATCCCGTGCTGAAGTCCAATACCAGAGACCATCATGCCCTGCCTCGATCATGGGCCTGATAAATAAGCCGGCCAGCATCCACCTATTGTCAGATGCTCGAGACAAAATCAAGGATATTTGTTGCGGCTTGGGTACGCCAGTTGCATGAAGTATCGCCAGTGCATAGATTCCTGACGGCAGGTCGGTAAAATTCAAAGTTACTATCGGAGTGCCGCAATAGAAATCTGTTCGCGCAACGCTAGCACTATCCATTGATGCGTCCAAAAAATAGAGGCTATCAACTGTAATGGTAGCTCCCTGCATGAATGGCTTTAACTTTTCAACTGAGCCTGCAATGGTGGTGAAATTCGATGCTACCGAAGGAATCGTGTTTGCACGAAGAGCGTCTACGTCACCCTGCTGCAATTCGCCAGCCATTGTGCGTGCAGCAGTCGTGAGCGCGGTGCGCTCGGCAACCGTCATTTGAGACTGAGTTTTGCATGTAGCAGCTCCTGATCTCATCGGAAATAAAATAATCGCGAATGCAAAATGCAGGAGCAGTATTGGTAGAGTATTTAGAAATCTTAGTCGCATAGTTAATACCTTTCATTGAGTAAGTTCAAAGGGAGACGGTAGCGGATTGCGGCTTGTCCAGTCGTGCTGTTTTATTGTCATGATCTTCTGAACTCGTGCCATCACTTTGATGTGGATGGTTTTTGAAGGTCAACATAGTCATAGCGTGCTGGAGTATCGCTTGCTTTACATTCTGAACTGACATCGGAGCGATAGTGGTCATTCCACCGACCAATTCACTCAGATCCAGATAAGACTTTCGATTGATAAGAAGGAATGCAATGGGGTACTCGGGCTTTCGTGCGCGTGCTTCAATTGGATTTGCGTCAAGCAAATAACTGATATTCGGTTTTGGAACAATTTTCATAATCAGCCCGACATACGCCCGAATAAGCGGATTGCTCAGCTCCAGATTGGCGAGTTCGTCATAAGCATAGCGGTCAAATACAACAAGGTCGGCGTCTGAGCGCAATTCCTTTTTCAAGACAAGCCGGAGTGAGATTGCATCAACGAAGTAGAGAAACAACCGTACTCCCGTCATAAACCATGACGTTATATTCTTGTCCCGCCGGTTGATCGGTGCGGAAACAGTTCCAATGCCCTTGTCGCCTCTGAATATGGTGTGACCGGCATTTTCTCGGATACTTTTAAGTCGCGCAACATCATCCCAAAATCGGATTAATACCACCCGCCGCCCATCCTGCACCATGCGCGCACAAAGCGCCTCAATTTGCGTGCTCTTTCCAGCACCGTCAATCCCTGAAAAGCTTATAAAGTTAGGGACATTATCGCTTATGATTTCACGCATTGCGCAACTCCAATACTTCTTCCAGTGATGCAAGAGAAAATCTCTTCATGGCCTGCCCGGGCTAGCATGAGTAAGCACTAATACAGTTCCGATCGCAACTGCAGCACCAACCACGAGACTTACCTTGAAGAACAAGGACCGTGCTCGCCGTTGCTTTGCTGGCGCAATCACCGCACCGGATGGCCTGGAAGCTGTTACGCCGGTGGGATTTTCAAGTGGAGCAGCGGCTGTGCCTAGTGGCTTTTGAGCATCGTTTTGCTGTGCAATCATCGCAAATTCAGGTGCACTTTGTGATTCGTCTTGATTTAAATTTTGTTGAGGCATTGCGTTTGAATTATCAGGAATGGTGATGTCTGATTGAGTTGTTCGCGCCACAGACTTAGCACTCTGGATGCCGGACGCCTGGGACTGACCTTGAACGGTCGGCACATTTGCCGGTGACTGGCTTTGCTGAGTTTCTTGTGCTGATATCGCCGCCGTAGCGACAATCTGCATTGCAAACAATAACGCGATTCCAATTATTATGATTCTTTCAGACCTATGCACTGATATTTTCATTTTTCACCTCTACGCGGTTCTCCCCCGCGATCAGGATGGCCGACTGGAAACAATTATGCATTGTCCGCGAGCCACAGAAATGTGCAGTCTCGAACACTTTCGCAAAAAAACAACTACAACACAGGGTTGCGAAAACTCTTCAGAGCATCGTCATTCGTCTGGAAAGTCTCAAAGAGCCGGCTCACACCTGTGGTCTTTAAGATATCTAATACTTCATCTGGAGTAGATGCAATCTTGATGTCGCCATTGTGCTTCATGGCTTCTTCCAGACAGCTTAGCAATAGTAGAGTTGCGTACTTGTTCATCTCACGCACCTTGGAAAAGTCCAGCACGATTCGAGTGTGCTTAAGATACATCAACTGCTTCATATCCTCCAGGAATAGCCGCTCATGTTTCGAATTTACCACCTCAGGAAACTGCATCACTTTTACTGCGGATATTTGATCGCTCATGTCGCCTCTTCTGAACTCCCGTTTTCGTTCTACTTGCAAAGTAAAAATCAACTAGAGCTGTAAATGGATTCACTTCAGCCTCAACCGCTCAATAAGTTTACGACTTTAGTTATCCAGGGTCGTGCAAAAGATTCGATAGCTCTGCCTCTGATTTAGTTAGCACTCGTGCCAACCTATTTCGCCCATATCGAATCAGAGTCGCGAGGTTCGTGTTGTACCAGCAGCATTCCGACATGCGCGGAGAAAGCCCGCATAGAAATCGGAGCTTCTTTAATTTACTTGGAGACGAGAGCACAGCCGCTGCCAGACGATGATTACCATCCAGTACCGTCAATGGCTCTCTTTCGTTAAGGCCGATCAGGATTACAGCATTGAATCCGGGATCCTCAAGATGAAGCTGATTGTCAATTGACGCAATTTTCGAGTGAAATGAGGCATCAACCAGGTGCTCACCTATGCGCATGCGCTCTGCGACTTCAGTGATAGTAAAATTTCCTTTTGCAAGTTTTCGCCAGTGGGCTCTCGGAAATACACGAATCTGACAGAGGTCCGCATCAACTATTTCTACTTCAAACCATTCCGTACCGGAAGGAATTTCCTTCCACAAGGAACGGTGCCGCATGAACAACAACGCACGCCGCTTGGCATTCTCGCTTTCATCATCGAGATTCGGCCTACTGACAATTTCACTTAATATCTCGCGGTAATCCTGAAATTCTGGCGAGTCGAAGTCGCTCTTCAAGAACTCCGCAATGACTTCATTCTCCGATGTACGCCGAATCAGTTTGATTGCTCTAGTACTGACCACTGTAATCAGCTTCTTCGAATTAGCAAGCAAGTTGATGAAGAACGGCAATGCGACAGCTGCAAGTAGAACAGTCATCAGTACCATCTGCACGAATACTACAGCCCTAAGCGTTGAGTGGTAACGGTATATGCATGCAATTACCGCAACACTGAAAGCCAATTGTACCCAGCTCGTATTTGCAATCTTGTAAGACATTTCATAAGTGATAATCACAACACAGAGCGAATAAATGATCGTCGTTACAGCATACAAGGCCATCAGATAAGGAAGATTGTAATTTCCCGCAATCTCGAACCCTGGCCCAAAGAGCGATGTCCAGATTCTGGCGGGCGCAAGGATAAGGCCGAAAGCCAGTAATGCGCCAGTGATCAACACGAGCGATAACGAGATTGCGATAACCGTCAGATCTTTTCTTTCTTCATCCCGGGTGCCTGCGACGATAGGGAACATGGAATTCACAACTGCTGAAGAGAAGGAGAAAATCACTCTGCCAACCATGGCGACAGCGGCATAAAGCCCTGCGTCTTTAGCAGAAAAAAAGTGTATGACCAAGACGATGTCACAATTGTTGATGAGAACCTGGCCAGAGAAAAAGATTAGCGCCTGAGTTGCCTCACGAGCCGCAAAGGAAATGCCGATCGGGCTAGCAATCCTACCTTCATGCTTGGGCATAGCGGCAAGATACGCCACTGCAACAGCGGCTGCATTTGCAACGATTACGCCTGTTACACCGTATCCCATAAGAATCAAAAGCAAAGATCCGCCGAGTCGAAACGCACCTTCTACAACTAGATTTGTTGCGAGATGTTTGAATCCATAGGTGCCCTGGATATAGCCGCGTCGGCAACCCAAAGGAACATAGAACGCAACGCCAATTGCCAGCAGTGCGATAAGTCCATGGTCGGGAAGATTCAGATAATCTGAAATTACTCCTTTGAATGAAAGCAATACAAGGGCAGCGAGGATGCCGCATATCCACGCGCCCCGATGGAACCCTTTATAAACCGCATACCTCAACTCTGGAGTATTTTGCTTTGCAACCATTTTGGCAGAAATTATTTGGAAAGATAGCGTAACGGCAGATACCAGCGTGAGGATCGTGTAGATAACTGCTGCCTGCCCAAATCCCTTCGGTCCAAGGAATCGCGCCAGAACAATATTGTAAGTAAGGTTGATAGCGGTTGTAAGGCCTGAGCCCGTAAGCAGCACAATACTTCCGGCAACTATGCGGGCATGAAGGGTATTCGAATTTTGGGTTAGCCCCATTGCACTCCAGTATCCCGGTTCATTTGCAGGTAGGAATATACGTCACGAGTAGAAGACAACTCAGCCCATTCAGATACAGTTCTGCCAGTACTAATACTTATCAAGTATGATTTGCCACGCAGCAGTTTGACTGGTCAATAGCTAACAGTATTAGAGTTTTCTGCTGTGATAATTTGAACTCAGTAATTTCCCGGAGTGACTAATAAAACGCCAATGATTAATGGTATAAGAATCACCTGCCTGTGCCTTTTCCTTTTGCCCCACGGATGCTCTGCTCCCGGGTCAAGTCAGAATTCGCAATTAAAGCATTCGGCGGTCGGCCACTCACCGCAGACCATAGCCTTGTACGAAGCGTGGTTTGGACACCCTCACCATATTTCTGTCGGATACTCTTCGCAAGATACCGCGGTTATTACAAGCCAGATTCGTCGAGCAAAGACTATGGGAATATCTGCTTTTGTAGTGGACTGGTATGGCGACCGTGAGCCTTTCATTGACCGCAGTTACGCGCTTATGCAGACAATCGCAGCCCGCGAAAACTTCCAGGTTGCGATGATGTATGACGAATCAAATTCGGACGATGGGGCGACCGACGAAGCAATTGCTGATTTCACCATGTTCCATGACGTTTATTTGTCGCAAAAGGCTTCAGGACATCAAGCCTACCTCACTTATGAAGGCCGCCCGGTGATCTTTATCTTTCCTAAAGGCGGTCATACGGACTGGAGTAAAGTGCGCGCTCTCGTGAATAAGTGGAGCACACCTCCACTATTGATTACTGAGAACTTGCCCGGTCAAGATGCGGGGTCATTCGATGGCTTCTATGCTTGGATCAATCCTGGCGAAAATGGTTGGTCAACTGACGGTAGCAACTGGGGCGAGCAATATTTGAATGAGTTCTATCAAACTATGAAGTCAAAGTATTCTGACAAGATTATTGTCGG
Source organism: Acidobacteriaceae bacterium (assembly GCA_027364815.1). Lineage (GTDB taxonomy): Bacteria > Acidobacteriota > Terriglobia > Terriglobales > Acidobacteriaceae > CAIMNN01. Next base: position 48,388 of record DAHXOQ010000002.1, read on the forward strand.
AGGCGTGTGGGCGAGCTTTGACGATCACAAGGCTTCGTGGAGTTTGAACAGAAAAATATTACCCCGATGCGGACAGACATTTTCTGACACTACAAACCTGTGGCACAAGTATTTTCCGCCGGATAATCTTTTGCCTTTCGTAATGATTGAGACGTGGAATGATCACGAAGAGGGGACGGCGATTGAAAACGGCATCCCGACCTGCGAATCAGTAGCTCCGGCTTCTCCTCCAGTACCACCTGCGGGAACTTACTCAACACACAACAACAAACGATAGGTAGCTTTGAAATTGTGATTCAATTTCAAAGCTGTGTATTGCTTTTTCTTGAATCACATTGCAGCTTCTATCCGCCGAGGTTGCTCATCATCAGTGGAATGCGCAGCAACAATACCGATCTGCGGAATACCGTGTGCTTGCGAGCGGCGCACATCGTTAATGATGGAAAGCGGGCGATTTCTTACCTCATCGTAAACGCGCCCGATATATTCACCCAGCATGCCAAGGCAGAGGAAGAGCAACCCTCCCATGAAGAAAACGGAGGCTGCAACGGCAAAGCCGGTAGTTTCCATCATGTTTTTTGAGAAAAGCATAAAGAGCGCCATGAGCATTGCGAGAGAGGACGCAAAAACAAACAGAGCAAAACTAAGCCGCAACGGTTTGTAGCTAAAACTGGTTATTGCATCCATTGCGTACTTGATTCGGCTAATGAATGAGAGCTTGCCTTCGCCGGCGGCCCGGTCTTGACGATCGTAATAGACTACTTGATTCCTGTAGCCAACCCAAGCTCTGAGCCCAGGCAAGTAGCGGTTTTTCTCTTCCATGGCATTGACCGAGTCAACAACTTTGCGATCCATGAGACTGAATATTCCGGCATTGAGAGGAATTGGATAATCGGAGAGAGCGCCCAAAACGCGATAGAAGAGAGGAAATAGTTTGGCAAGAATCTTGCGCCGTTCTTTGCGGCTCGTTCTAACTGCGACTACTACCTGAGCACCACCGCGCCATGCATCTATCAATTTTGGCAGAACTTCCGGTGGATCCTGAAAGTCGCCATCCATCAGGATCACAGCGTTACCGCGCGCCGTTTTAATACCAGCAGTGATCGCACCCATATGCCCCCAATTACGTGAGAGTTCAACGACAACAATATGCGGGTCAGTAGACTGCATATCTCTCAGCAATTCAAGAGATACATCCGTTGAACCATCGTTAATATACACAACTTCCCAGTCGATGTGAACGCTATTCATTACACATTTCACAGCCGCGTGAAATTGCACTATTAGTTCTTCTTCGTTATAGATTGGCACGACAACTGAAATCATATTGAACTCCTTGAAGCGGGGATTATTGTTGTTGCAAAGAGTTCCTGGTCTCTCCATGCACTCGTACGAAATATGACCGTACTTATCAAACTCGGAATTTGAGGACTGGGAGAATTATGGTACAGCCTGAAAAACGCGCACTCTCCACCTTACTTCTGCAGGTGTTACGACTATAAGATAACGAGTTGTTACATGCTGTGTCGTTTTGACCTTGCCGTGATCGATTATCTGCATTTCGTAATCAACCCTATCTGTCATTTCAACCGATAATCCTTCAGGTGAATAGAAGACAATCTGGATGTCGTGTGTACGGTCCTGATAGCGCGTTTGAATGCCCATGACTATCTGCTGTTGGATTGTCGATTTCAGATTATCTTTGGCAACGCCTACAAAATCTGAGTCGAGCAAAGCTGGACGATTCTCTTCGAGCGCCGATGCCAGACTCTGCCATGCTTGCAAATAATCACGAACGACTGCTTTGCTGGTTTGCTCAGATAGAGCTCTTGGACCTTGCAGGTTTGCTGGCTCTACGCGCACTGTTACTTGGCCAATACAATTTAGAGAACCAGAAGCAAAGCAGGCCAAAACAATCAGAAGTGATTTAAACATGGCTACTTCTCCCAGCGAATCTGATTTCCCAACACAACTCCACTTGCTACGGTAATCATTGCTCCTGCATGGGAGGGCATTTGCGCTTCAGCAATTCCGTGCTTGATAGGTACATCAACTGTTGATTGAGAGCCAGTATACGTTTCAGTAAATGTGACAATGGTTCCGTCTGGTACAGCGTTGCCGTTGCAATCACGAATCTGATCGGTTGCCAGTTCAACTTGCTGACCAGACTGCCGCGCCGTCATCTTCAATCCACATGGATCACCGGGAACCTGGCCCACAATGCGTGTACTGGAGATATCGCCCATCCGAGCGCTGAACTTGTCAATTCCCTGCTGAGCTGTAGAGTCCATTGCCGTCCATGCAGAGCCATTACGCGTGGCGACGACGTGCTTCTGCACCGCGCCGGATGGCGTAGTCAATTCGAATGAGACTGGCAATGCAGTGTCGATGAGATTGTGATACACATCGAAAACATATACAGAACCGGTGATGCCGTCATGCAGCCCAACCTGAAGACGTGATGGTTTGGCGAGGAAACTAAGTTCTGCAGGTTTTTGCAAAGGCAGCACATCGAGTGAGCCGTCCTGCGTGGAATTGTCCGTTGCAAGCACAACCACAAAGTGACCGGCAATATAGAGTGATCCGGCAGAAAAATTGATCGGCGCCCCGAGCTGTACTTCGCGTTTCAATACTTGACCGGGGCCAACAATGTAGAGGGTTGCTTTCCCGGTTCCGCTGCATTGAATTGAGAATGCAGCGCCGGCTTCTATAGTCTTGGGTAAAACCATGCCGCCCTGAGCAATGGCCACTTGCAGCGTCGCTGCGGCAATGCTGCCAATGAGAGATATCAATCTGAATCTCACTGGGAGCCTCCGATACTGAATGTCGCGATGACCGCACGTTCACTACTCACTTTCCCTGCAAGATCTTCCGGAATATGAATCTCAAATGGAACTGGTATCTGCGAGAGAAGTGGGGTGTTGATGTACTCATCTGCAACCCACACCAGCTGGCCACTCTTGTCGTAGAAGGTTCCAAGAACATGCGCCACGTTGACAACTCGTCCACTTTGATTCGTGAGTTGGCCGGTTAATGAAGCAGCTGGAGATGGATTCAAGTGCTCGTTGTCAATCTCGATAACAGGATCTGCCGAAGCTGAAACAAGAGCTGACGTGGGCGTCATACGCACACTGCCAACATCAGAGAGCGTACGATTGGGAAACTTGATGAGGAATGGAGTGACTTGCTTCGGCAGCAGAAGATGCGAGATTTTATCGAAACTGCTTTCGGTCGCCATCGGTACCTGCGTCTTCGACATTAAGGTTGCAGTGACGGAAACATAAGCCGGCACAACATCCTCATTCAGAAGCTCGCCCATGATGATCACTCCATCCGCTCGTTCCACTGGGTGCATATCCACGATGCGTACATGCGGCGCTTCCACATCCTGATCTCCCCAGTCATCACCCGAACCACGATAGATCACATCCCAGCGCAGATAATTGACGGGAATTACTTGTGGTGGCACCCTGGCTTGTTTGACAATAGGCCACTCAGCTTCCCAATGATCTCCATTTTTTACGATGTGCAAATCACGCGTAGTAATTGAAGTGCCAACCACAGTAGCCCAGTACAATTTGAGCCGAATCTGCGCGTCATCGGCAGTGGCATGAAGCGGCAAGACATCAAACTTGTCCAGCGTCGCATAAGTCAGAAGGCCGGGGTATGTTCCCGTCATGTCATGCACAAAATCAGACTCTGTGAATTGCGCCTTATTGGCGAAATTGGAATAGGCCTCTTGCCATGCCTGCCTGCGAATTTCTTCGCCCAGATTTCGCACTGCTGCTTCCGGTGTTGAAGATGAACTCAGCAGAGTTCTTTGTCCTGCATAGACAACCGCGGATGCTCCTGGCCAAAGGGTTCCTGCCACCACGAGCACAATGGTCAACACGCCAAGAAGTAAAGCAATCATTGTTCCTTTTTTCACGAGGCCATCCTTTCCTGCATGGGAGTCACCTCGGTGATCGAATGCCGCTCCTCCAGATATTTGCGCTCTCTCTTTCCTGGAATCAGAAGTACGAGAATCGCCAGGATACTGCTTCCGAAGGGAAGAATACCCCACATCAGACCTTGCCACTTGGGCGGCATTTGTGGTGCGTTCACTGGCATTGCCGGTGGCACTCCATCTTTGCTCCAAACCGCAATGGTCTTATCTTCCAGGCTGTCAACTTGACGCCAACCGGCAAACGACAGGAGCGGATCATAATATGGATCGCGCACAAGAACCCATTTCAATCCATAGTTATCGGCATGAGTGAGCATTGCCCGAAGCGCATCGAGGCCCGGCTTGCCGAAATATTTTGAACTCGTGAGCGCACCAGCTCCATAAAGATTCAACTCTGGCAGAGTTCGTCCGGAATTCCACTCGCCATCAACGCTTCCGGCATTTGTCATTATCGCCAGTCGTGAGATTTTGTTGCCGAAGCCAAGAGTTATATAACGATACTGATCATGTCCGTCACGGTTGAGCCAGTCGGCTACCGAATCTACCTTGAAGCTTGATGCATCAGCTGGTCGATAAGTTGACCAACCCACGGCCAGCGCACAGGTGCATGCTGCCAGAGTTGTCAAACCGATAACAGCGCGCAATTTAAATCGATCTACGAGTTCGACTGCCAGAAGTCCTACAAACGGCAGCGCAAGCAATGTTGCCCAATAGCTGAAACGCTCCATGGTAAGCACACCAAAGGCGCGGCCCAAAAGCAGATGGCCTACCGGTGTCGTTCCTCCAAGCCCGACCATAAATGCTACCCAAAATCCGATCAGCAAGGGGCGTAGACGAGCAACTAATGCACCTCTCATGAAGATGAATGGCAGAGCAAGTATCAATGCGCCATAAGGAACAACAAAATAATTGAGACCCCAAATGGGATTCAGAATATAATTCGCACGGCTTGGGTGCGGGATAGGAGTTTGCGTGACAGGGTTGTGAATCAGTGCGATCCAAAACGGCAGGAGCACAACTGCAATCCCTGCACACACTACGCCGGCGATGGCAACAGAGCGACCTAGAAACGCCGAGATCGAGATTCGCTCACCATTCCGTCGATCGAAATACGTCAGAGCCAGAACAGGTACAGCAAAAAGAAATGAGCCGAAGAGCAGCGTCGCATGGTGAGCCGCAGCCGCTGCAACAAGCAGTACGCTTGCCTTGAGAAATGATTTCCAGTTGCCGTACCGGACCCATTCATACAAAAAAGGAAGGCCTATCAAATAGATGGGTGCAGCGGTCGTAGTTCCCAACTGTCCCGCAGAATAGACCAGAAAACTCTCCGAGCCTAGAAACACACTCGCCAGTGCTGCTATCGATGCAGCGCGCGGGCTGACCCAAAGCAACGAAAATCTATAGACGCCGACTACGAGAAGCAGAATGGCGACAAGTTGCACCGCCATATATGCCATATCCAGGCCAAGTATCCAGGACAACAATGCAACCCACTGTTGCGGCAGAGGAGGATATGTGGTCTGTGAAAAACCCGCATACCATTTTGCATTCCATGGGTCAAACCAATGGTGGACATAATGCGACGCAAAGAAAATATGAAAATTGGCATCGTACGATTTCAACGGCAACTTCATCAGCAACAGCGGCAAATGAATCACCACGGCCATCATTAAAAGAAGGCTGAGTGATATGGGCCGTGTTGACGGGGCAATTGATTCAGTATTCTGCACAGTTGCCTCTCAGTAAAGGAATGGAATCCGGTGAATGCGCCTTTTGACGGCATACTTTCCGCCGTACGCGTGACCGCTCGACAATACGCTGAGTCTCTCAACATGAAGGCTTTAAAACTGGCCAATATAGTACATGTAGACAAATAAACCTCTCTACAAAATGGTTATAGTTTCACGATTATATTTTCCTTGCGAATTATTGTCTTTGCTCCCGATTATTTACATTTACGGCTATCGCAATTTTATGCACATGGCTCAGTGCTGTTAATGAGCATTGGAATCATAGGGCCCGAGGTCAATATTGAACAGGATTCACAATCCTACTAATGTACGGTTGCTTAAAGCATGTGTCTATTCTTCATGTGCCTATTTTTTGAGAACAGTATGTCCGTTGCTTGAGCGCAGGCAGAGGAATACACATACATCAATATGCTGATCATGCCAGGCCCATAATGAGACGCCGAATGCAGGCGTACAGAATGTGATGAATCAAGTGAATCGTGTTGGAGTAACAACTGAGAGGCATTGGAGGTCGTCCGTGAGTATACCGTCAAATTCCAATCGACTCTTCATGGTGTTTCACCACCTCTTTGACATTATTACCGGCTGCCTGTCATGACTCAACACATCTATGGAAGAGAAAAGTTCGAAAACAGGACAAGCGGCGCTGACAAGGCAGTCCATTTTGGACGGCAACGGGCAACGAGAGCACTACGATTGGGAAATGTACTCAAGGTGATTCAACTCAACTTGACAAAGGCTCATGCAATTTCGCTCGCTGGATTTACATTTCTTAAATTAGGATCGGCACTCGCGTTACTTGTAATGGCCTGTGTTACAAATGCGCAAGTTTACAATTTGGGAGCTGGCTCAGAAATGAATCCCCAGACACAGGCAAAGCAAACAAAAACCCCAGGTAGTTCGCTTGGTTGGGGATCGAATATTCAGAATGCACGCCTTGCACGCGCCGCGGAGCTTGCTCTGCAGCAAGGCGACCATGTGCGTGCGCTCGACTTTGCACGGCGCGCTTCACAAGCGGCTCCAGGCGACCCGCAGTTATGCTTTCTACATGGTTACGCGGCACGGCTCAACGGTAAGTTCCAGGAATCTACTGATGCGTATAGTCGCGGACTTCGTTTGTCCCCTGCATCACTCGACGGACTCTCTGGTCTTGCGCAAACGTATAGCGAGATGGGACGAACCGAAGATGCCGAACATCTTCTTAAGCAAGTGATCACTGCATCACCAACGCGTAGAAACGACACATTATTGCTCGGTGAGCTCTATCTGAAAACGGCAAACTATGCCGATGCAATCGATTGGCTTGGCAAAGCAGAACGCATCTCACCTGATGCGCGAGCAGAGTTGCTGATGGCAAGTGCGTACCAGCACCTCAAACAAATGGATAAGGCAAATCAATTTTTGGATTTGGCTAAAAAGCATGCGCCGGACAATCCTGAAGTTCAACGATCAATGGCAGGATATTACCGCACCATCGGAAACTATTCAGATGCAATTACTGCGCTCAAATCGATTCGCAATCCTAAACCAGACGTAACCGCTGAGCTTGCGTACACCTACCAGCTCAATGGTCAGCTGGATGAATCTGCCAGCATCTATGCGCAGGCAGCCAATACCGCACCCAAGGATTTGCAGCTGCAACTCTCCGCGGCTCAGGCAGCAGTTGCCACTGGATCCATTGAAAGCTCAAAACCTTTTCTCGAACGTGCTGCGGCAATCGATGGCAACAATTATCGGCTTCACTCGATCCGAGGCGAGATTGCAAAAATTGAGGATCACGAAGAGGATGCCGTTCGTGAATACACGGTGGCTCTGGCAAACTTGCCCGCAACTCCAGCCGAGGGTCCGCTCTATAGCATCCAGTTGCACATGGATCTCGTCGGCATTTACAAGGGTGCGGATGATGAAGTCTCTGCCCATCAGCAGCTCGAGATTGCGCAACATGAAATCGACGCGCTCAGCGATGTGGGCTCAAGCAGACCGCAATTCCTGCGTCTCAGAGCGTTGATCAAGATGAACGCTGGTGATCTGGAAGGCGCACTGAGAGACATGAAGGAAGCGCTTGCGATCAACACTCATGATCGCGAAGCATTGCAACTCGACGGCGACATTCTTGTAAAACTCGGGCGCGCAGAAGATGCGATCACTGAATTCAAACAAATTCTCGTCATCGATCCCAACAACAGATCGGCCCTTATCGCACTGGGCTATGCCTCGCGTGCAGCGGGCCATGATCAAGATGCTGAAGCCTATTTTCAGCAACTGGCTAACGCCGATCCTACTTTGTATATTCCGTATCTTGCACTTGGCGATCTTTATACCGCTAATCACAAATACGACAAAGCACAAGATTCTTATACAAAGGCGTACGCACTTGCTCCCGCCAAAGCTCTGATTGTAGCGGGCGGAATCAATGCCGCAATTGAAGCGCACAATCTGCCTCTTGCAGCAGAGTGGATGACGCATGCCTCAACACAAATGAAACGGCAACCACAAGTGATGCGGGAACAAGAGAGATACCTGAGCTTAAGCGGAAACTACGCGGAGTCAGGCGCAGTTGGCCAAGAAGCAATCAAGTTGCTGCCTCGAGACAGGGATGTGGTGGTCTATCTCGGCTACGATCTGCTTCATCTTGAAAAGTACGATGAGCTGCTCGCACTGACAACTCAATATTTGACGATCTTTCCTAAAGAGCCGGATATCCCGCTGCTGGAAGGCTATGTGCACAAGCATCAGGGCCTGCAAGATCAGGCACGGTTAGACTTTACCGAAGCGCTGAATCGCGATCCGAAAGTTGTTACGGCATACGTGAATCGCGGCTTCATTCTGAACGATCTTCATCAAGCAAAGCCAGCCGCTGCAGATTTTGCATCAGCACTGAAGCTTGAGCCGGATAACGGTGAAGCACACTTGGGACTTGCCTTTGTAAGCCTTGATCTTCAAAATCTTCAGACTGCCATTCGTCAAGCTGATTTGGCAGAACGCGCTCTCGGCGATTCAAAAGATATTCACGTCATTCGAGCAACTGCATTCGAGCGCGAAAGCCGCCCCGCTGAAGCTGCTAATGAATATAGAGCTGCGCTCAAATTTACTCCGAATGATGGCGCGCTCTACCTGGGGCTTGCCAACACGTTGTTTGCCGAGCGTAAATACAATGACACGCTGGGACAGTTGACGATTGCAGATAAGCTTTCACCGGAGAGCGCGAGCATCTACGCATTGATGGCGCGCACCTATGCGAAGCTGCAAAACAAGGATCAAACATTACGCTATGTGGAACTGGCAGAGCAGCGAATCCAAGCGGACCCGGCACATGCAGGCCACAACGGAGAAAGCGATCTCCTGGTTGCAACTGGTCAGGCTTTAAGCACTCTCGGCGACCAGCGAGGCGCCATGTTGCGTTTTCAAAAATCCCTCACAATACCGAACAGCAATCGTATCGAAATTCGTCTGGCTATCGCACAACTGATGGCGCAACAAGGTCACTCTGAAGATGCGCGGCGACAGATAGCGCTGGCTCAGATGGAAGCCGATGCGGGAGAAACCGTTCCCGTTGTTGGTAACCAATTGATAGCCGCTGCAGATATTTTTCGTGTGATGCATGATTATCAGCTCTCGCTAACATACCTTGAACGCGCCAAGGCCGCTGGAGCATCGGATGCAAGAGTCAGAGTTGGAATGGCAGAAAACTATCTTGCACTGGGAGAGACGCTCCGCGCAGAAGCTGAGCTAGCAGCAGTAAAAGCCAGTGAAGACAGCGCCTTCGATTATGAATATTTGCTTGCCGAAGCCAATATGTATCGACAGCAGCACAACGGAGCCCAGGCGCTCACTTCGTTTGCACAGGCATCCGATGCGTCAGGAGATGACCAGGCCGCGCAACGGGATTTGCTTCAAGCAGGAGCGGACGAAGGATTGCGCGTATCACATGTATTGAGTCTTCTTCAAGACATCTCAGTTTCACCAATCTTTGAAGATACGACGGTTTATGTTTTAGATGCCAAGCTGGATGCATCCTTTCCTGTCTCGAGTACAAATCCTTCCTTACTCCCGCCCCCACGCTCATCAATCGAGTCACAAGAGACAAGCGCTTTTCATCTTCATTTCAATCGACTCCCTACCACAAGCGGATTCTTACAAGTGCGCAACACACAGGGACAGATTTCAGTTCCCGCTACTAACTCCGTCGTCAATCGCAACACAACTGATTACATCTTGAATCTCGGATTGAATCCGACCATCAACATTGGGCACAACGTGCTGTCATTCGACAGCGGCATTCAAGGAACCATCCGTCGCGATTCTGAGTCTCCCGTCGCCATGAACCAGAACCTCTTTCGAGCGTTTACATATCTGTCCACAAGTACATTTTTCAACGCGGTTTCTGTGAAAGGGTATGCCATTTGGGAAACGGGACCCTATACGGAAAGCAATCAGCACTCGCGAACCCTGGCCGCCGCAATAGATTTTCGCGTTGGCACACCATGGGGCAAAACCGCACTGGTTACTGGATGGGGTTATGACGATCAGAATTTCACTCCAATGAAAAACGAGGATTTTTTCACTGGTTCCTATGTGGGGCTTGAGCACAAGTTTTCTGACCGGCTCAACGTCAGGGCAGTAGTGGAAGATCTGCGGGCATGGCGTGTTGTGGGTGCAAATTCAGGCATTGCGCAGAATCTGCGTCCTGCTGGAACGGTTGAATTTACACCCAGGCGCAACTGGAACCTTCTGCTCTCAAGCGCTTACTCGAGCACCAGGAGTTTCCATGTTTACGATGCAATTCAGAATGGCCTTGTCATCTCCTACGCGAAACCCATCCACCGCAAATTCAATGACGATTCTGGAGTTGTTGTTCTGCAATATCCAATTCGCTTCTCAGCAGGAGTGCAAGCAGAGACGTTTATTAACTTCACGGGTGCTCAATCTACGCAATTGAGACCCTATGTGCGCATCAGTCTTTTTTAAGGGAGATATCCGATGAAAATTTGCATGGTTGCCGCTTTTCCTCCAAGTGGGAGACAGTTGAATGAGTACGCGTTTCACATCGCGCGCGAATTGCGGAGTCATCCCGGTGTTGAGCTGACCATTCTTGCAGACGAACTGAGCGACTATGAGTTCGCAACCGATGAAAACGGAAATTCGACAAAAGCCAATCTGCTATCGGAATTGCCCGGCTTCAATGTCATCCGCTGCTGGAAATTTAGTGATCTTGCGACTCCAGTGCGTCTGTTGAACACCATTCGTCATTTAAAGCCAGATGTTGTGTGGTACAACCTTGTCTTTTCCAGCTTTGCCACACCGCAGAATCCCGTTGCTGCATTTGCCGGACTTGCGGCTCCAGCGTTGACTCGCGCAGCAGGCTACTTTACGCATATCACACTGCACCATATCATCGAACATGTCGATCTTTCCACCGCAGGAGTGCGCAGAGAAAAGTTATTCCAAATAGGCGCTGACCTCGCCACAAGAGCTTTGCTGAAAGCAAATTCCGTGTCCGTACTGCTACCGGCCTACCAACGTACACTGCGCGCGAAGTATTCTGCTGAGAATGTTTTGTTGAGTACACACGGTACTTTTGCATCTGTTCCCAGTCCGCCGGATTTTACAAAACGCGGCGATCCAGATCAGCGGATTCTCGCCATCGGACATTGGGGCACATATAAACGGCTGGAAACTCTGATGGAGGCATTCCCTCTCGTTCTCACGAAAGTCCCCAACGCTCGCCTGGTTGTGGCCGGCGCCAATCATCATACGAAAATTGGATATTGGGAATCAATTCGTGCATCCCAGCCTGCCAGTCTACCCATCGAGTTCCTTGGTTACGTCGCTGAAGAAAAAATTCCTGAGCTCTTCCAAACCACCTCTATCCTGGTATTGCCATATGACTCTGCCACCGGATCCAGCGGACCCGCTCATCAAGCATGCGAGTACGCTCTCCCCATTGTCTGCGCGAATATTGCTGACCTTCGCGAAATGGCTGCCAATGAAGGTATGGATGCAAACTTTTACAAAATCAGCGATGCAAATGATCTTGCTGAACAACTCATCAACATTCTTCAATCGCCGGAACTGCAACTCCGCATGGCTGAGAACAATTTTATGGCAGGAGTGCGCATGACGATTTCAAACGTTGTCCGAAACTACCTTCGCTGGTTTGAACTCCATCAATACAAAAAGGAATTACTTAGTTCGCGTTTTAGTCCGTGGCGCAAGCGCACGTGGCCCTATCCTCTCAATTCTGGCTTATCAACCTCACAGATCGGACGCGTCTTCCCTTCTGTGGCTCCACCAGATGGCGGAGCTGACTTGAACATTTCTCCCAATATTGAATCGGTTGGTGTCATTCGCCATTCCATTGATTTTGCAAACTCTCTTACATGGCCCTCGACCGACTCTTCAAAGGCTTTGCCCGATTGTGATGAGTACTAAAACGAATCCTACGCTCGACCAAGTGATTGTCTCTTAATCTGAAATCATCTTTGCTCGAACATATGTAAGCAATAAATCACTGATTGCTTTGTAAATTTTCAGTGCAACCATCAAATCATAATGCGGATTTGAATATGAAAGAGGCAGTTTAATGGATCTTCAAATTTTTTTATCTAACTTTAAGCGCATCGCAGCATTGCTAATCTATCTTCTCCCGCTGGCCCTTCCTGTAACCGTACTTGAAGCTCAATCCTCGGGCTTAACTGTAGTTGCGCCACCAAGTGTCACGATCACTGCCATGCCTGCATCTATTCCGTCCGGCGCTTCAACCACTTTAACCGTCGTTGCAGTGAATGCCACTCAGGTAATCGTCACAGGTGCCGATGGCAGCAAGTATACGCTTCAAGCAACTGGTGGGAACCAGATTGTTAAACCGACTAAAACAACTATATATTCCGTCACCGCGACTGGATCCGGGGGAAGCGTAGCTGCTACTACGACTGTGACCGTGACGGCTATTACAAAGCCAACCGTGACTATCACCGCCAAACCTCCATTGATTGTTATAGGGAGTTCATCTACCCTCACTGTCACTGCGACCAATGCATCACAGGTAATAATCACAGGAACAGATGGCAGCAGATATGTGCTGCCGGTAATCGGTGGAACTCAAGCAGTCAAGCCCGCTAAAACAACCACTTATACTGCAATCGCAACTGCGCTCGGCTCTGGAATTGGCGGGTATGTAACTGCATCTGTGACCGTGACCGTGACCGTGACCGCTAATCCTCTGCCAACTGTCAGCATCACAGCCAAACCTACTTCGATCACATCAGGCGCTTCGTCTACTTTGACCGTCGTTGCGGTTAACTCTACACAAGTCATCGTCACTGGTACCGATGGCAGCAAATATACGTTGTCTGCAACAGGTGGAACCCAGATTGTCAAGCCCACTAAAACAACTACATACACAGTCACCGCTACTGGACTTGGTGGAAGCATAACTGCAACTGCGACCGTGACCGTAACGGCTAATCCACCACCCACCGTCACCATCGCTGCTTTGCCTACCTCAATCACTTCAGGCGCTTCGTCTACTTTGACTGTCATTGCGGTGAACGCCACGCAAGTTATCGTAACCGGAACCGACGGCAGCAAATATGCGCTTTCAGCGACAGGTGGAACGCAAGTTGTCAGCCCAACTACAACAACCACCTATACTGCTACCGCAACCGGCCTCGGTGGAAGCATAACGGCAACTGCGATCGTGACCGTGACGGCTAACCCTCCGCCAGCCGTCACCATCAGTGCCATACCTACTTCGATCCCTGTAGGGAGTTCGTCTATCCTGACTATTGTTGCGACGAATGCAACTCAGGTAACCGTTACAGGGACGGATGGCAGTAAATATACGCTTCAAGCAACAGGTGGAACTCAGGCAGTTACACCAACTGCAACAACTACCTATACTGCCACAGCAACTGGACCGGGTGGGAGCATAACTGCAACTTCGACCGTGACCGTGACTCCAAATCCACCACCAACTGTCACCATTACTGCCTTGCCCACTTCTATAACTTCCGGTGGCTCATCAACACTGACCGTCGCTGCAGTAAACGCGACAAAGGTGATAATAACTGGAACCGATGGCAGCTCATATACGTTGTTGGCGAGTGGCGGCACGCAGTTGGTGAGTCCTACTGTAACGACTACATACACTGCTACAGCGACCGGGCCCGGTGGAACAATTACTGCAAATGTAACAGTAACTGTGACACCGAACCCAGCGCCGACTGTTAGCATATCGGCAAATCCTACGAACATCATTGCGGGTAATTCATCCATTTTGACCGTAGTTGCGACGAATGCAACCCAGGTGACGGTGACCGGAAACGACGGGAGCACGTATGACTTGTCAGCGACCGGAGGCACGCAGTCAGTAAGC